>DATLZL010000386.1:0-3497 GCA_035574035.1 Binatia bacterium
CGCTGGGGCTGCTCGGCGAGGCGCGGTGAGCGCGGTCGCCGTCGTCGCCGCGGCCCCCGAGGAGGCCGCGCGCCGGCGCTCGGGCGCCGGCTGGCTCCTGCTGGCCCCGGCCCTCACCCTGCTGGCGGTGGCGCTCGGCTCGCTCTTCCAGTTCAGCCTGCTCGAGTTCATCCCGGGCTCGCTGCGGACCGGCGGGCTCACCGGCCGCAACTTCCGCGCCGTCCTGGCCCCGCAGTACCTGCGCTACATCGCGGACACGATCGTGCTGAGCGCGCTGACCACCGCCCTCACCCTGGTCGCCGCCTACCCCGTCGCCTACGCCCTGGCCCGCACACGCTCGGCGCGCCTGCGCTCGCTCCTGCTCGTGCTCACGCTGGCGCCCTTCTTCACCGGCGCCATCGTGCGCACCTACGCCTGGATGCTCATCCTCGGCAACTCGTTCGTGCAGTGGCCGGTCCGGCTCCTGTTCGAGCCCCAGGGCGTGCTGATCGGCCTGGTGCACTTCTCGATGCCGACGATGATCCTGATCCTGGCCGCCGCCATCAGCCACGTGGACCCCGCCTACGAGCGGGCCGCCGCCAGCCTGGGCGCGCGGCCGGCGCGGGTCTTCACCCGGGTCACGCTGCCGCTCTCCATGCCCGGCATCGTCTCCGGCTCGCTGGTCGTCTTCGCCTGGACCTTCAGCGCCTTCCCCACCCCCGAGCTGCTGGGCGGCGGCCGGGTGAAGATGATCGCCAACGTGGTGAAGGACCTGGCGCTCGACGCCTTCAACTGGCCGGGCGGCGCCGCCTTCGCGGTGGTGGCGCTGGCCGTGACCTTCGCCGTCCTGGCCCTCACCGGGCGGGCGCTCGGCCGGAGCGGACCGTGATCGGCCGCGCCCTCGTCCTCCTGGCGGTGGCCTTCATGACCTTCCCGACTCTGGTCGTGCTGGTGGCCTCCTTCAACCCGACGGCGATCCTCTCCTTCCCACCCCAGGGCCTCTCGCTCCGGTGGTACGAGAACGCGCTCACCTACCCGCAGTTCCGGCGGGCGGCCCTCAACAGCCTGGTCGTGACCGGGGCCGCCGCCGCCCTGGCGCTGCCCGTCGGCACCGCCGCCGCCCTGGCGCTGGTCCGCTACCCGCTGCGCGCCCGCGGCGTCTGGTCCGCCCTGATCCTCTCGCCGCTGGTGATCCCGGGCGTGGCCGCCGGCCTGGGCCTGCTGATCCTGGCCGCCGGCCTGGGCCTGCTCGCCAACCGGGCGGTGCTGATCGTCGCCCACGCCATCCTGGTCCTGCCGTTCGTCGTCCGCTCGGTCATGGTCAGCGTGGCCAACCTCGACCCCATGCTCGAGCGGGCGGCGGCCAGCCTGGGCGCCCGCCCCCGGCGCGTGTTCTGGCGCGTCACGCTGCCCCTGCTCCGCCCCGGGCTCTTCGCCGCCTTCCTCTTCGCCGTCATCGTCTCGGCCAACGAGTTCGTGGTCTCGCTCTTCATCTCCACCCGGGTGACCGAGATCCTGCCGGTGGCGATGTTCACCTACGTCGTGAACTACACCGACCCCACCATGGCTGCGCTCTCGACGCTGTTCATCGCCGCCACCTTCGCGGTCGTGTTCCTGGCCGACCGGTTCCTCGGGCTGGGGCGCCTCTTCCGCATCGACGAGCACCGGTGAGCGGCAAGGCGGTCGTCGCGCTGGAGTCGGTCTCCAAGGCCTACGGGCCCGTGCGGGCCCTGGACGGCGTGGACCTGGCCGTGTGCGAGGGCGAGCTGCTCTCGCTGCTCGGCCCCTCGGGTTGCGGCAAGACCTCCTCGCTCAACGTCGTGGCCGGCTTCGTGGAGCCCGATGCCGGTCGGGTGCTGCTCGACGGCGAGGACGTCACCCGCCGCCCGGCCTGGCAGCGGGGCCTCGGCGTCGTCTTCCAGTCCTACGCGCTCTTCCCCCACATGACGGTGGCCGAGAACGTTGCCTTCGGCCTGCGCGAGCGGGGCGTGCCGCGGGCCGAGATCGCCGCCCGGGTGGCCGAGGCGCTGGCCCTGGTGCGCCTGCCGGGGGCGGGCGACCTGCGGCCGGCCCAGCTCTCGGGCGGCATGCAGCAGCGGGTGGCGCTGGCCCGGGCGCTCGTCATCCGCCCGCGGGTGCTCCTGCTCGACGAGCCGCTGGCCGCGCTCGACCGGAAGCTCCGCGAGCAGATGCGGGCCGAGCTCCGGGAGATCCAGCGCGCGGTCGGCATCACCACGATCTTCGTCACCCACGACCAGCACGAGGCGCTCGGGCTCTCCGACCGCGTCGCGGTCATGAACGCCGGGCGCATCGAGCAGCTCGGCACCCCGCGCGAGGTCTACGAGGAGCCGGCCACGCGCTTCGTCGCCGAGTTCATCGGGGCCTCGACCCTGCTCGAGGCCCGGGCGGTGGACGCCTCCACCGTGGCCCTGGCCGGCGGCCAGCGGCTGCGGGTCGCCCCCGGCCGGCCGCTCGAGCCCGGCGCCGCGCTCCAGCTCCTGATCCGGCCCGAGCGCGTGGAGCTGGGCGGCGCCGGCCCCAACGCGCTCTCCGCCCGCGTCGCCTCGGTGATGTTCCTCGGCGACCACTCCGAGCTCCGCCTCGACCTCGGCGGCGGGGTGCGGCTGCTCGCCACCGTGCGGGGCGCCGCCCCCCTCCAGCCCGGCGACCCGGTGGCCGTCACCCTGCCGCCCGACGCCTTCCTCGCCCTGCGGTGAGGGCGATGCCGGCGTCCAGGTCGACCTTCAGGTGGCAGTCGGCGGCCAGCGGGGGAATGCGGCGGCGGACGGCGTCGCGGGCGGCGGCGCTCGGCTGAAGATCGGCCGGACCGGACGAGGGCCGGGCGGCGGGTGGGATACCCGGGCCGAGCGCGTTACGGCAGGAGGTCGGTGACGGCGATGACGGCTTCCGGTCGGCCGAGCGGCGAGACCGCGGCGCCGGGGCCGAGCCGCTCGACCTCGAGGTAGCGCCAGCCGAAGTCGGCCGACGCATCCGCTCCCGGCCGGCGGTAGACCTCCACGATCCGCTCGACGAGGTTCACGATCCAGTAGTCCGGGACGCCGGCCCGCGCGTAGAGGCTGCCCTTGTGGCGGCGGTCGAAGGCCACGCTCGACTCCGCGACCTCGACCACGAGGACCGGCCTGGATGGATGCTCGGCGCGGTAGTCGCGGGGATGGCCGGGCACCACCGCCAGGTCGGGCTCCGGCTCGGACTCCTCGTCGAGCGCCAGCGGGTTCTGCTCGCGCACCGTGGAACCGGGTCCGAACGCGACCCGCAGCGCCTCGCGGGCGAGCGTCACCGCCGTGGCGTGGGGACTGCCCTTGGGCTCGGCGACGACCAGCTGGCCGCCGATCAGCTCGACCGGTTCGTCCTCGTGCAGGATGCCGCACTCGATGAGCCGGTCGTCCTCCCGGCGGGTCCAGCGGCGGGTCGGAACGGGATCGCGCATCCGCGGGCGATCGTAGCCACGCCCCGGTCCCCAGGTCAACGCCACCACGAGTGGACGTCTACCGCCGGCC
>DATLZL010000387.1:0-6998 GCA_035574035.1 Binatia bacterium
TGATGGCCCGCCGCTCGCCGGCCGGCAGCTCGCCCTCGCGGGTGACGATCAGGGCGCCGGCCGGCTGGCCCCCGACCGAGAGCGGCGCGGCCAGCACGCGACACGGGCGCGGCCGGTCCCCCGTGTCGGTGACGAAGACGCTCCGGCCGGCCCGCACGGCGGCGGCGGCCGGCCCCTGCGGGTCGAGGACCACCTCACCCGCCGTGAGCCACCGATCGCCCTCGCGCAGGACCAGCGCGACCTCCGCATCCAGGCGCGCCGCCAGGCAGGCGCGGACGCGCTCGAGCGCCGCGTCGGCCGCCGTCTCGTCGGCCAGCACGGCCTGCAGGTCGAGCAGCGTCCGTACCCGGCGGCGCTGACGGCGGGCCTCGGTCGTCAGCGTGCCGAGCAGGGGCCCGAGCGCCAGCAGGTGCGCCGCCGTCACCAGCTCTTCCACCACCGGCGCCGCGGGACCGAGCCGCTCGAGATGAACGAGCATCGCCGGAGCCTGGACCATCACCGCGGCCACCGCGGCGACGGCTCCGCCGGCCAGGCCGAAGCGCAGCGCCGCGAGGGCGACAGGGATTACCCAAAGGTGGCGCCACGGCGAGCCCGGTTCTCCGGCGGCGAGCAGGTCCGCCGCGGCGGCGATCAGCCAGCCCGAGCCCGGGCCCAGGGCGTCGGCCAGCGTCCCGCCGATGGGCGCGGCGCCGCTCACGCCGGCGCGATCACGCGGTAGGCCGCGAACACGAGGAGGGCGGCGGCGGCGCCGGGCAGCACGCTGCCGGATCGCCAGAGCAACCAGACGTTGAGCAGGCCGAGGAGCGAGAGGTAGAGGACGGCGCCGGCGAGAACCTCGGGCGCCCGCGGCAGCTGCGGGTCGAGCAGGTACCGCACCAGGCTGGCGCCGGTGGCGGCGGGCGCGGCGACCGCCAGCGAGTAGCGGCGCTGAAGCCGGTTGGCCAGCGCGCCGCGAAAGAACAGCTCGCTGGCCGGGACGTTGGCGCCGACGTCGTAGGCGAGAGCCACCAGCACGTCGGCGCCGGGCCGCACGCGGTAGCCGAAGGTGCCGGCCGTGGCCAGCAGCATGTGCGCCGCCAGGCCGAAGCCGCCGCCGAGGCCGAGCGCGAGCGCCCGGGGCTCGACCGGACGGCCGAGCCCGACGGGCGCCAGGCGTCCGCGCCGGGCGAGGACGAACAACGCGCCGGGCGACACGAGGTAGAGGATGGCGAAACGCGCGTCAGCGCGGGTGCCGGCGGCAGCGAGGCCCAGGCCGGCGACGATCCCGAGCGAGGCCGCCACCGGATTCCAGCCCCGGCCTGCCGCCGCCCAGCCGAGGGCCGTGGCCAGGAGCCCCCCGTGAATCGTGGCGACGGCGACCGGGCCGAGCGCGGCGGCCGGCAGCGTCCCCGCCCGGACGAGCGCGGCGACGGCCCCGAGGAGGGCGGCGAGCAGGACCAGCAGACGCCACGGGGTGCCGGCGAGCAGCGGGCCCGGCCCCGTCACCTCACCCCGTCCGCGCCATGACGGCGATGAGCGCCGCCACGACGCGCTCGTCCAGCGCCCGCCCGGCCTCGCGCTCGAGATGTCGGAGCGCATCGGCCGGCGACAGCGCCCCGCGGTAAGGACGCGCCGACGTGAGCGCATCAAAGACGTCGGCTCCGGCCACGATGCGCGCGCCCAGGGGAATGTCGGTGCCCCGCAGCCCGTCCGGATAGCCGGACCCGTCCCAGCGCTCGTGGTGATGGCGGATGACCGCGCTGCCGGTGCTCAGGAACTCGAACGGGGCCACGATCTGAGCGCCGATGACCGGATGGCGGCGCATCACCGCCCACTCGGCGGCTGTGAGCGGGCCGGCCTTGCCCAGGATGCCTTCCGGCACGCCGATCTTGCCGATGTCGTGGAGCAGGCCCGCTTGACCGATGACCTCGACCTCGACCGGCGGCCGGCCCAGCGCGGCGGCGATCCGCCGGCTCAGGGCGGCCACGCGCTCGGAGTGGCCGCGCGTGTACGGATCCTTGGCCTCCAGCGCGTTGGCCAGGCCGAGCAGGGACTGGCAGATGGCGCGCTGCGAGCGCTGGTACAGGGTGCGGACGTCCTCCGCGTACCGGAGCGCCTGGGCGTAGGCCGCGTTCAGCTGTCGGTAGGCCGCCCCAAGGTCCGTCGGGGGGCTCATGGGCCGGCGGGGCCGCTCATGCACCACGGGCCCAGAGCCGGCTCTGCGGCAGCAGCTCCCCCACCAGCGTCAACAGGCGGACCGGGGAGAAGGGCTTGAGCAGGTAGTGGTCGGCGCCGGCGGCCAGCCCGCGCGCGATATCCTCCCGCTGAGCGGCGGCCGTGAGCATGACGATCTTGACTCCGGCGCACCGCGGGTGGCGCCGCAGCCGTCGGCACACCTCGAACCCGTCCATGTCCGGCAGGTTCACGTCGAGCAGGATCAGGTCCGGCCGGAGCGTGACGGCCAGATCGAGACCGCTGCCCCCATCGCCGGCGGGCAGGACCTGCACCTGCTCGTCCTCCAGCGTCACGCGCACCAGGTCGACCACGGGCGGCTCGTCGTCCACGATCAGCACGGTCAGCATGCCGTGAGGGCGTTGCCAGGGGCGTGCCGTTCGGCGCGGGCGGCGGCCACCGGAGTTAGACGGCCGGAGACGGCGACATTGCCCGCGGCGGACGGCAGGCTGCCAGCAGGGCTGGGCAGCGCGCGCCCGGGCGGCCGGAACCCGCTACTGGGGGCGGGCGGCGACCTGCAGTCGCG
This sequence comes from Binatia bacterium, assembly GCA_035574035.1. Classification (GTDB taxonomy): domain Bacteria; phylum Methylomirabilota; class Methylomirabilia; order Rokubacteriales; family CSP1-6; genus DATLZL01. The sequence goes on from DATLZL010000387.1 coordinate 2,738, forward strand.
TCAGCGCCCGGGCCAGCGCGCTCATCGCCCGGGCGTAGTCGACCTCGTCCTGGCCGCGTCCGGCCAGGCGCTGCTCGGCCCGCAGGCGGGCGCGCTCGGCCCGCTCGCGGTCGATCTCGGACGGGCGCTCGGCGGTGTCGGCCAGGACGATGATCTTGTCGTGGCGGACCTCGGCGAAGCCGCCGGCGACCGCCAGGTGGAACTCCTCGCGGCCCTGCCGGTAAGTCAGCTCGCCGATCCCCAGCGTGGCGAGCAGCGGCGCGTGACCCGGCAGCACCCCGAAGTAGCCCTCGCTGCCCGGGACGACGACCTCGTCAACGACCTCGGCGACCACGAGCCGGGTCGGCGTGGCGACCTCCAGGGTGAGCCGGTCGGCCACGAGCTAGGCGACCTGGCGCAGCCGCTTGGCCTTGTCCATGGCCTCGCCGATGTCGCCCACCATGTAGAAGGCCTGCTCCGGCAGGTCGTCGTGCTTGCCCTCGACGATCTCCTTGAAGGACTTCACGGTGTCGGCGACCTTCACGTACCGGCCGGGCGTGCCGGTGAACTGCTCGGCGACGAAGAACGGTTGCGAGAGGAACCGCTGGATCTTGCGGGCCCGGGCCACGATGAGCTTGTCCTCGTCGGAGAGCTCCTCCATGCCCAGGATGGCGATGATGTCCTGCAGGTCCCGGTAGCGCTGCAGGATGGACTGCACGGCCCGGGCGGTGGCGTAGTGCTCCTCGCCCAGGATGTGGGGGTCGAGGATGCGCGAGGTGGAGGCCAGCGGGTCCACCGCGGGGTAGATGCCGAGCTCGGCGATCTGCCGGGAGAGCACCGTCGTGGCGTCCAGGTGGGCGAAGGCGGTGGCCGGCGCCGGGTCGGTGATGTCGTCGGCCGGCACGTAGATGGCCTGGACGGACGTGATGGAGCCCTTGCGGGTGGACGTGATGCGCTCCTGGAGCTCTCCCATCTCGGTGCCGAGCGTGGGCTGGTAGCCGACCGCCGAGGGCATGCGGCCCAGCAGCGCCGAGACCTCCGAGCCCGCCTGGGTGAACCGGAAGATGTTGTCGATGAAGAGCAGGACGTCCTGGCCCTCTTCGTCGCGGAAGTACTCGGCCACGGTGAGCCCGGTGAGGCCGACCCGCAGGCGGGCCCCGGGCGGCTCGGTCATTTGCCCGAAGATGAGCGCCGTCTTGCCGAGCACGCCGGACTCCTTCATCTCGTGGTAGAGGTCGTTGCCCTCCCGGGTGCGCTCGCCGACCCCGGCGAAGACCGAGATGCCGCCGTGCTGCTTGGCGATGTTGTGGATCAGCTCCTGGATCAGCACCGTCTTGCCGACGCCGGCGCCGCCGAAGAGCCCGGTCTTGCCGCCCTTGGTGTAAGGCTCGAGCAGGTCGACCACCTTGATGCCGGTCTCGAACATCTCGACCTTCGTGGACTGGTCTTCGAACGCCGGCGCCGGGCGGTGGATCGGGTACGTCTTCTTGGCCTGGATGGCCGGGCCCTTGTCCACCGGCTCGCCGATGATGTTCAGGATCCGCCCCAGCGTCTCCTTGCCGACCGGAACCGAGATGGGACCGCCGGTGTCCACGACCGCCATGCCCCGGGTCAGGCCGTCGGTGGAGGCCATGGCCACCGTCCGCACCGTGCTCTCGCCCAGGTGCTGGGCCACCTCCAGCACCAGCTTGCGGGAGTAGGAGAAGATGTCCTTGTTCTCCACCCCGGCCACCTCCAGTGCGTTGTAGATGGCCGGCAGCCGGCCGGGCTCGAACTCGACGTCGACCACCGGACCGATGACCTGAACGATCCGCCCCTGATTCATGCTTCGGCTCCCTGCTTGAGCGCCTCGGCGCCGCCGACGATGTCCAGCAGCTCCTTGGTGATCTTTTCCTGGCGTGCCTTGTTGTACTGGATGGTGAGGACGTCGATCATTTCCGAGGCGTTCTTGGTCGCGGCCTCCATCGCCGTCATGCGCGCGCCGTACTCGCCGGCCAGCGATTCCATGAGCGCCCGGTACACCTGCATGCGGACGTGCCGCGGCAGGAGGTCGCCGAGGATCGTCCGCGGGTCCGGCTCGTAGAGGTAGTCCACCACCGCCCCGTCGCCCGCCGCCGCCTCCACCCGGGGGATCGGCAGCAGCTGCTGCCGGACCGGCCGCTGGAGCGCGACCGAGCGGAACTCGTTGTAGATCAGGTGGACCTCGTCCACCTCCCCGTCGAGATACTGCTGCATGAAGAAGTCGGCCAGTTCCTGGGCGTGGCCGTAGGCCAGCCGGTCCCAGAAGCCGACCATCTGACGCTTGATGGTCCACGGTCGCCGCCGGTAGTAGTCGCGCGCCTTCCGCCCGACGACGACCAGCGTCAGGTCGGTCGGGCTCGCGGACTCCCGCAGCACCTCCAGCGACATCCGGATGACGTTGGAGTTGAAGGCGCCGGCCAGGCCCCGGTCGGCGGTGATGACCACGATCTGGCGGCGGGGCCCCTGCCGCTGCTCGAGCAGCGGGTGCGGGGCGCCGTCCGGCCCGGCCGCGGTCACCAGGTTGCCGAGCAGCTCGGCCATCTTGCCGGCGTAGGGCCGGGCGGCCAGGATGCGCTCCTGGGCCCGGCGCAGCTTGGCCGCCGCCACCAGCTTCATCGCCCGGGTGATCTTCTGGGTGGACTGGACCGAGCGGATCCGCCGCCGGATGTCGCGCAGCGTGGCCATGCTAGGCGGCCTTGATCCCTCGCGCGGCGGTGAACTCCGCCTTGGCGTCGGTCACCGCCCGGGTCAGCGCCTCGCGCAGCGTGTCGCCGATCTCCTTCCGCTCGCGGATCTCGCTCAGCACCTGGGGCGCCCGGCGCTCCAGCCAGCCGTAGAAGAACTCCTCGAACGGGCGCACCGCGTCGACCGGCAGGTCGTCGAGCAGCCCCTGGGTGCCGGCGAAGATGATGGCCACCTGCTTCTCGACCGGCAGCGGCTGGTACTGCCCCTGCTTGAGGATCTCGACCATGCGCTGGCCGCGCGCCAGCTGCATCTGGGTGGCGCGGTCGAGGTCGGAGCCGAACTGGGCGAAGGCGGCCAGCTCGCGGTACTGGGCCAGGTCCAGCCGCAGCTTGCCCGCCACCTGGCGCATGGCCTTGATCTGGGCCGAGCCGCCCACCCGTGACACCGACAGGCCCACGTTCACCGCCGGGCGGATGCCGGCGTAGAACAAATCGGACTCCAGGTAGATCTGGCCGTCGGTGATGGAGATCACGTTGGTCGGGATGTAGGCCGACACGTCGCCCAGCTGGGTCTCGATGATCGGCAGCGCCGTCAGGGACCCGCCCCCCAGGTCGTCGTTGAGCTTGGCCGCCCGCTCGAGCAGCCGCGAGTGGAGGTAGAACACGTCGCCGGGATAGGCCTCGCGCCCCGGCGGCCGGCGCAGCAGCAGCGACAGCTGCCGGTAGGCGGCGGCGTGCTTGCTGAGGTCATCGTAGATGCAAAGCGCATGGCGCCGCGAGTCGCGGAAGTACTCGCCCATGGTGACGCCGGCGTAAGGGGCGATGTACTGGAGCGGGGCCGGCTCCGAGGCCGACGCCACCACCACCGTGGTGTAGGCCATCGCCCCGGTGTCCTCGAGGACCTTCACCACCTGCGCTACCGTGGAGCGCTTCTGGCCGATCGCCACGTAGAAGCAGAAGACGTCCTGGCCCTTCTGGTTGATGATGGTGTCGACGGCGATGGCGGTCTTGCCGGTGCCGCGGTCGCCGATGATCAGCTCCCGCTGGCCGCGCCCGATGGGGATCATGGAGTCGATGGCCTTGAGCCCGGTCTGCAGCGGCTCCTTCACCGAGCGGCGGTCCACCACGCCGGGCGCGTAGCGCTCGATGGGCCGGAACTCCCGGGCCTGGATCGGCCCCTTGCCGTCCACCGGCTGCCCGAGCGCGTTGACCACGCGGCCGATCAGCGCCTCGCCGACCGGCACCTGGGCGATGCGATTCGTCCGCCGGACGATGTCCCCTTCCCGGATCTCCGTGAATTCCCCGAGCAGGACGGCGCCGACCTGGTCCTGCTCGAGGTTGAGCACCATGCCGACGATGTCGTGCGGGAACTGCAGGAGCTCGCCGGCCATCGCCTTTTCGAGCCCGTAGATGCGCGCGATGCCGTCACCGACCTCGATCACCCGGCCGACCTCCTGCAGGTCGACCTCGGCCTCGTAGCCGGCCAGCTGGCGCTTGATGATCTCGCTGATCTCTGCCGCCTTTATCATGCTGGCTCCTTTATCAGGGCCCGGGCACCCGGGCTCACGCCCGCCCGG
>DATLZL010000388.1:0-2822 GCA_035574035.1 Binatia bacterium
GGCCGGCAGCTCGACGAAGCGCCGGCCGGAGCGACGACGGGCCAGCCGGTCGAAGCCGGCCAGGCCCTGCCGGTAGAGCCGGCGACGCTCGGCCGTCCGCGCGCGCTCCAGCAGCGCCGGCAGCACGCCGGCCTCCCGAGCCGACGGGGCGCCGGCGGCGGCCGGGAGGACCAGCACCAGCAGCACCTCGGCGACGGCGCGTGCTTCCGGATCCAGCCAGGCGGCCGATTCCACCTCCACGTCAGTCCCGCGGAGTCAATCCGCGTACCAGGCCGGGAGCCGCGCCCGGCCGACACGCCGGGACGCCGGAGTCGCAGCCGGGGTGCCGAGCCGTGCAAGCGCGTCGCGCCTGACGGGAATCTTCTGCAGCCCGGGCGGTCGGGGACTCCGGCGACGCCGCATGTTGCCGTTCCGGCCCCGGCAGGTACGAGTCTTGCGCGCCCAAAGAACGAGAGTCGCGACCGACAAGGAAGGGCTGTCGATGAAGGTCTCGGTCGTTGTTCCCACCTACAACCGGGCGCGCTCCGTGATCGAGGCGATCGAGAGCGTCCTGGCCCAGACCCACCGGCACATCGAGGTCATCGTCGTGGACGACGGCTCCACCGACGACACCGCCGCCCGCGTCGCCGCCCTCCGCGACCGGCGAATCACGTACCTCCGGCAACCCAATGCCGGCGTCTCGGCCGCCCGCAACCGGGGCATCGCGGCCGCCACGGCGGCGATCGTCGCCTTCGTGGACTCCGACGACCTCTGGAAGCCCGACAAGCTGGAGCGGGACGTCGACTTCCTGGCCGGTCATCCCGAGGCGGCCGCGGTCTTCTCCGACGTCGAAAAGTGGGACGGACACGTCTTCGTCTCTTCGTTCGTCGCCCAGACGCCGGTGTTCTCCACCCTGGTGACCGGAGTCCGAGAGGGGGAGGCGATCGTGCTCGGGCGGAGGGAGATGCACCTCTGCCTGCTGCAGGAGGTCCCCATCCTGCCCTCGGCGTTCACCATCCGCCGCTCAGTGCTCGAGCGCACGGGCGGCTTCGACCCGGCGTGGCGCTCGTGGGAGGATTGGGAGTTCTTCCTGCGACTGGCCACCTGGGCGCGCTTCGGCTATCTCGCCCGGCCGCTGGCCGTGGTCCGCATCTCCCCCGACTCGCTCCACCGCGTGGACGCCGAGAGCGGCCGGTCGGCCATGCTGCGCCTGCTCCGGCGCGAGCGCCACCGCCTGGCGGGTGACCGCGAGGCCGTCATGGCGATCCGCCGCGGCATGGTTCGGCTGCGGACGCACCTCGGCTGGTACTACCTGGACTCGGGGCGGCGGCGGGCGGCCCTGGTCAACTACCTGCGCGGGTGGCTTGAGACCGGCGAGACTGAGCTGCTCCTGCGGGCCGGCGCGGTCCCCCTCTCCGCCCGGCTGCAGGCGCTGAGTGCTGCCCTGCTATGCCGGCGGCGGGCGCGGCGGGTCTGACGAGGCGCCTCGGGACGGGGTTCGGCCTCGCACTGGTGTGCGCGCCGTCCACGGTGGGCGCGCTGCTCGCCTTCCCCATCTGGGACGACGCGTCGGTGTGGCTCCTCCTCGAAGAGCGGGGCGTGGACGCCCTGGCCGCCAGCCAGCCCGACCGGCCGGTGATGGGTGCGCTGTGGGCGCTGCTGGCGCCCTCGTCGGGCGTATTCTGGACCGTCGCGCTGGCGGCGCAGGCGTCCCTGTGGCCTATCTTCGGTCTCCTCGCCGCGCACCTCTGGAGGCGCCTCTTCCCGGACCTCGACCGGTTCGGGGCAGCCGTCGCCTGTCTGGCCGCCGCACCGATCCTGACCAAAGTGCAGCTTGTCACGGCCAACGTCGCGCTCGCCTCGCTGCCGAGCGTCGTCCTGGCCTGGTCGGCCGCACTGCTCGGCCTGGCCGCCGCCGAGGGGGGCGGCCGGGCGAGACTCGGAGCCGCGCTGCTGCTCCTGGCGGCGGGCGTGCTGCTCCAGGAGTACGCGCTGGCCGTGTGGCTGGCGCTCGTGGTCCTGCTCGGCCGGCATGCCGTCGGCGCGCTCGACCCGGAGCGGCGGCGCCGGGCGGCCCGGATCATCCTAGTGACCGGCGCGGCCGGACTGGCGGCGTACGCGACCTACCTGGGGCTGGGTGACTGGTCCGCGCGACCGGACGTGCTGCCCACCCACTCGGTTCCTGCCTCGCCAAAGCGCCTACTCCGGGTTCCATTCGAGCTCGCTTCGGCGCTCTGGCAAGCCGTCGTCGGTCGTCCAGCGGCGGCGCTGGCCGCTCTGGCTCCGACCTCGCCGGCCGGCGCGGCGTCGGCGGTTTACGGTGTTGCGGTCGCGGCAGTCCTCGTGGCGTCGTGCGGCGTCGGCCCCGGGCGTCTCGAGCCCGTGCGCCGGCCCGGGGCTCGGGCCCTCGGGCTGGCCGCCGCTCTCGCCGCCGGGCTCCTGCCCGGCCTGCTCATGCGCCGCGTCCCGTGGGACTCGGGCGACGGCATGGCCACGCGGTACGCCCTGCCGGTCGTACCGGTCGCCGCCGCGCTCGTCGTCCTCCTGGCGATCGCGGTGGTGAGGCCGCGCTTCCGGGTGCTGCCGGTGGCGCTCATCGGCCTGGCAGCAGGGGCCACTGCCGTGGGTGACGCGTGGGACGCCGTCCGCGAGCGCACGTGGCTCGACCGGCTGGGCCGCGCGCTCCGTCCTCACGTCACGGCCGAGGGCGGCCTCACCGTCGCCGTCGTCGCGCTTCCCGAGCGGACGCTCGGCCCGCGGCGCCAGTGGGAGCTCACCGCTCGCCTCGCGCACGCCTGGCCCGCTGAGCAGCGCGCGCGGTTCTGGGCGTATCGCGCCGGGGG
>DATLZL010000389.1:0-3514 GCA_035574035.1 Binatia bacterium
CGAACACTACCAGGCGGCCGCCGCGCTCGCCGAGGAGTTGGCGATGCGCCCGTTGCTCGCCCGCTGCCACCTGGGGCTCGGCTGCCTCTACCTGGAGGCCGGGGACGAGCCACGAGCCGAGCCGCACCTGAGGCTCGCCGAGCGGTTGTTCAGCAGCCTGGACATGCCGCTCGGGCGCCAGGCGGTCGCCGCGGCACTGCAGGTGCTCGGCCAGCGGTGACCGACGTGACGTTCGTCGAGCCGGTCACCGGGGCGCCGGGGCGGCGCGGCCACCTCACGGGGCAGGGACGAGCCGCGACGCGACGAGCACGGCGATCGCCGTCGCCGCCGTCGCGGCGGCCACCGCCCCCAGATGGATCCTCCGGGCCCGCGCCCGACCACGTGGACGGCGCTGCCGATACCGGGGTAGGGCGGCGGCGTGACGTCGTTGTGGGTGTCCGTGCCGAGCAGGGCGATGCCCCGCTACCGGAACCACGGCATGCAGGCCACGTGGGCCGCCGGAGCGTGAAAGATCTCGGCCCCCGGGCCGAGCACCGCTATGCTGGCGGTATCAGCAGGGAACGCGCGGCGAGCAACCCCCGCCTGGTGCCGCCGACGACCACGGGCGAGCCGGCCCCCACCGTCCTGGTCGTCGAGGACGACGCCGCCGTCCGGCCGCTCCTGGCCGACACGCTGCGTCGGGCCGGCTTCACCGTGCACGAGGCCGCCACGGCCACCGAGGCCCGGACCCGCCTGGCCGAGCCCCTCGACCTCCTCGTAATCGACGCCCAGCTGCCCGACGGCGACGGACGCGAGATCGGACGCCGGCTGAAGACCGACCCCGGCACCCGGGACATTCCGGTGGTGATGCTCTCGGGCGTCTACGTGGAAGAGGACGAGCGCACGGCCGCGCTGGAGGAGTGCTGCGACGCCTTCCTGCGCAAGCCCATCAGCCCGCGCGAGCTGGTGGCCACCGCCGGCGCCATGCTGCGCCTGAGCCGGGCCGAGCGGGCCACCGAAGCGCAGGCCCGCGTGGCGCTCGCCCTCCAGCGCCGGGTCCAGCAGGCGCGGGTCACGCTCGAGGTGGCCCGGGCCGTCACCTCGTCCCTGGATCTGCCCGCGGTACTCGACCGCATCGTCGAGCAGGCCTGCCTGCTGCTGGGGGCGCATCGCTGCTCCATCGCCGTCCTGGAACCGGAGGGCTCGGAGGCCGTCATCCGCTTCGTCGCCGCTCGCGGCCTGAGCCCGACCTTCACGACGCTCCGGCCGGCGCACTGGCGGGACGGCACCACCGCCGCCGCCATCCACGAGCGTCGGCCGGTCTGGTCGGCCGACCTCCTCAACGACCCGGCCTTCGACCTCACCCCGTCCATTCGGCGGGGCGTGGAAGCTGAGGGCTACCGGGCCGTGCTGTCCGTGCCCCTGCTGGTGGCCGACCGACCGCTCGGGGCGGTGGCCCTCTACCGCGACGAGCCGGGGCCCTTCTCGGAAGAGGAGGTCGAGCTGCTACAGGTATTCGCCGCCCAGGCCAGCATCGCCCTGCGGAACGCCGAGCTCTTCGCGGCCGCCGAGCGACGCCGGCGCGAGGCCGAGGTGATGGCCGACCTGGCCCGGGAGATGAACAGCTCGCTGGAACTCGATGTCGTCCTGGAGCGCGTGGTCCAGGGCGCGCGGGACCTTTGCGAGGCCGACTTCGCGCGTATCGCGCTGCGCCGCGAGCCGGACGGCCCGTTCGTGTTCCGGTACGGCACCGGCCTCCGCACTGACCTGTGGTCGCGGATCGTCATCGAGCCGGGCAAGGGCAGCGGTGGATGGGTGCTGACCACCGGCCAGCCCTTCCGCACCGTCGACTACCTGGCCGACGCCCGGATCACCCGGGACTACGTCGAGCTGGCCCGGGCCGAGGGCACCGTGTCCGAGGTGGTTGTCCCCATCCGCAGCGGCGACGAGCTCGAAGGGCTCCTCTACGTCACCAACCGCTCGCGGCGCCCCTTCACGGACCGCGACGAGACCGTGCTGCAGCGGCTGGCCGACCACGCCGGGACGGCGATCAAGAACGCCGCCCTCTACCAGGAGCTCCGGCAGGCCCACCAGGACCTGGCCCGCAGCCAGGAGCGCCTGGTGCAGAGCGAGCGCCTCCGCGCGCTGGGCGAGATGGCGGCCGGGGTAGCGCACGACTTCAACAACCTCCTGACCGTGATCGTCGGTCGCACCCAGCTCCTGCTGCGGCGGGAGACGGACCTCTCCCGGACGAGGGCGCTGGAGGCCGTCCTGCAGGCCGCCCAGGACGGTGCCGAGACCGTGCGCCGGATCCTGGAGTTCACCGGCACCCGCCGCCGGCTGCCCTTCGTGGCGGTCGACCTCCGCCAGGTGATCAGCGAGGTGGTCGAGCTGGTCCGCCCGCGCTGGCGGGACCAGGCGCAAAGCCGCGGCGTCAGTTACGAGATCACGGTCGAGGGCCGGACGCGCCCCATTGTCGGGCGCCCGGAGGAGCTCCGCGAGGTCTTCTCTAACCTCCTCCACAACGCGTTGGACGCCATGCCCGACGGCGGCGCGTGCCGGTTCGTGCTGGCCGAGAACGGGGACCGTGCGGTCGTCACCGTGGCCGACACCGGCTGCGGGATGACCGACGAGGTTCGCCGCCGCGTGTTCGAGCCGTTCTTCACCTCCAAGGGGCCCCAGGGCACCGGGCTGGGGCTGTCCGTCGCCTGGGGCATTGTGCAGCGCCACGGGGGCACGATCGACGTCCAGAGCGCGCCGGGGACTGGCACCACCTTCACAATCCGGCTGCCTATTCCGGCCGAACTGCCGGCGCCGCCCGCGCCCCCGCCGGCACCCGACACCGTCAGGGGCCGCCGCGTGCTCGTCGTGGACGACGAGCCCGAGGTCCGCGCGGTCCTGGGCGACCTCTTGCGCGAGGCCGGCTGCCTGGTCACCGTGGCCGCCGACGGCGCCGAGGCGCTGGCGCTGTGCGAGCGGGAGCGCTTCGACCTCGTCCTGAGCGACGTGTCCATGCCCGGCCTCTCGGGCTGGGAAGTGGCCGCGCGGCTCCGGCGTCGCTTTCCAGCCCTCCGGCTGGGCCTGGTGACCGGCTGGGGCGACCGTCTGGACCCGGCCCAGGTCCGCGCGGCCGGGGTCCGTGTCGTCATCGCCAAGCCGTTCCAGGTCGAGGAACTGGTACGGGGCGTCACCGAGGCGCTCGCGTAGGCTCCTGCGTGAGACGGACGATCGCCCGTCGAGGACTCCTCGCCCGGGCTCCGGGCCGTCGGCGAACGCCCGAGTATAGCACCGGGCCCGGGCGCTACCGGACGAGCCGCACGACGTTGAAGGCGGCCACCGGCTTCAGGAACCCTCGCAGCGCGAGCGCCCCGACCGGCTCGCTCTCCACCAGGTCCTCCACGGCGGCCAGCACCCGGCGGGGGACCAGGATCTGCCCCGGCCCGGCCTCGGCGCACAGCCGCGCCGCCAGGTTGGTGACCGTCCCGATGGCGGCGTAGTCCCACCGCCCCTCGAACCCGATGGCGCCGAGCGTGGC
>DATLZL010000390.1:0-7925 GCA_035574035.1 Binatia bacterium
AACCGCCTGATGCCGTACCTGGCCCGGCGCGGGGACATCGACCCGGGGCTGCAGGCCATCGTCGACGAGGTCCTGCGCTGGGGCCCGACCGTCTACGTGCAGGCCTGGTTCGACCGGCTGGCCTGGTGGCCGCGGGTGCGGGACTTCTTCGCCCGCTACGACCTCTTGCTGACGCCGACGACGGCGACGGCGGCGTTCGAGCACGGCATCCTCTACCCGGCGGAGATCGACGGCGTCCCCGTGGACCGCGAGGCCTCCAGCGTCTTCACCTACCCCTTCAACCTCACCGGACAGCCCGCGGCTTCCGTCCCCTGCGGGTTCACCCGGGCCGGCCTGCCGGTCGGGCTTCAGATCGTCGGCCGCCGGTTCGACGATGCCCTGGTGCTGCGCGCCTCGGCGGCGTTCGAGGCGGCCCGCCCGTGGGCCGCCCACCGCCCGCCGGAGCCCTGAGCGGCCCTCCGCCGCGAGCCCGAGGGAGGATGGCCGAGCCGCTGGAGACGATCGAGGTCGAGACCGGGCCCGCACCGCGGGCGGCCGTCATCTGGATGCACGGGCTCGGGGCCGACGGCCACGACTTCGCCGGGATCGAGCGCGAGGTGGCCCCGCCCTTGCCGGTCCGCTTCGTCTACCCGCACGCGCCGTTCCGGCCGGTGACCATCAACCAGGGCCAAGTCATGCGCGCCTGGTACGACGTCTACGGCGTCGGCGGCGAGCGGCGCGAGGACGCCGCCGGGGTGCGCGACTCCCGCGAGCGCATCGAGGCGCTGATCGCGCGCGAGAAGGCGCGGGGGGTGCCGGCGCGGGCGCTCGTGCTGGCCGGCTTCTCCCAGGGCGGGGCGATGGCCCTGCACACCGGGCTCCAGCACGCCGAGCGGCTGGGCGGGATCCTGGCGCTCTCGTGCTTCCTGCCGCTGGCCGACACCGTCGAGGCCGAGGCCACTCCGGCCGGCCGCGACGTGCCGATCTTCATGGCCCACGGTCTCCACGACCCGCTCATCCCGATCGCCCGCGCGCGGGCCGGCCGCGACCGCCTGCGTGCGCTCGGCTACCGCGTGGACTGGCGCGAGTACCCCATGGCCCACAGCGTGAGTCCCGAGGAGGTCCGCGACATCGCCGGCTGGCTGCACGCCGTGCTGCTCGACAAGGAGGCCCGATGACCGCTCCCGTGGATCCCAACGACGTGCTGATGACGGGCGAGAACTCCTTCATCCGCCTGAGCCTCGACGGGGGCCGGACGGCGTCCGACCGCCTGAGCCACTGGCGCGTGCTCTGGTGCCCCGCCGGCGCCGGCCACGCGCTGTTCGTGACCGGCTCGTTGGTGGACGGCCCGGCCCGGATCTACAGCGACAATCCCGCCGTGGCCCGCTGGCTGCAGCGCACCATCGAGACGCTGCTCTACCCCGCCTTCGCCGACGAGCGGCTGCCCATCGTCGCCGCCGAGTTCACCCGGGGCGGCGACCCGCGGTCGGCGGCCTGGGAATGCGTCACCTCGGCGACCGACCGCTTCCGCCTGACCTGGTGGGACTGCCTGCCGCCCTTCGTGCTGACCCTGCCGCCCGGGTACATGAGCCGCCCGATCGGCGTCTTCAGCACCTTCTTCCCGGCGCGCAGCGCCCAGGTCGAGCTCAACGGGCGGTTCGCCTCCGGCCAGCCCTGGCCGGAGATGCGGGGCGACCGCCAGGCGACCAGCGCTTGCCTGGCGTGGTCGGAGACCTGGGTGAAGCCGCGCGGCTGAGGTCAGCCCAGGCGAGCCATCACCTCGTCGGCGAAGAGGCGGAGCATCGCGTCGCGGGCCGGGAAGCCGCGGCCGGGGTTCTGGGGCAGGACGATGATGCGGGCGACCTCCGGCACCGTCGCCACCCGCCGGACCTGCTCCCGCACCTCCTCGGGCGTACCGGCCAGCGCGAACCGGTCCACGAGGCGGTCGGGCACGAGCTCGCGGTGGCGCGAGGCGGCGGTGGCGTGCTGGTAGGCGTCGTAGGCCTCGCGCACCCGGCGCACCGCGGCCTCCTCCTCGGGCGGCAGCGCGAGCGGCAAGGGGTGGCGCAGCGCGGAGGCGACCCGCCCGCGCACGTGGTCGCGCGCCCGCGTCCGGTCGCGGTCGACCGCGGTCGGCGTCCACAGCAGGACCTCGAGGTCGCCCGGCCGCCGCGACAGCCGCGCGGCGCCGCGCGCCACGCACGCGAGGCCGGCGCGCAGGATCGCGGGGTCGGTGCCGGTGTACATGATGACGCCGTCGCCCAGGCCGCCGGCCGCCTCCAGCATCCGGGGGCCGGATCCCGCGACGTAGATCGGCACCGCCGCCGGCGCCGGTAGCCACGCCAGGCGCGCCTCCACCCCGGTCTCCAGCCGGGCGGTCTTGCCGGTCGTCAGCCGGCGGACCGTGTCGACCATCGCCTCCAGCGTGGCGAGCCGGGCCGCCCGCCGCACGGAGATCCCCATCGTCTCGGCGCTGGAGCCGCCGGTGCCGATCCCGAGGACGACCCGGCCCGGGGCCAGCTCGGCCAGGGTGGCCACGGCGCTGGCGGTCACCGTGAAGTGGCGCGTGTGCGGGACCGTCACCCCGGGCCCGAGCCGGATGCGCGAGGTGCCGAGCGCGCAGGCCGCCAGCGTCACCCAGAGCTCGCGGCAGACCAGGTGGGAGTCGGTGATCCAGGCCGTGTCGAAGCCGAGCGACTCCGCCAGCTGCACCTGGCGGACGATGTCGGCGACGGGCTCGTTGTTGAGGAGGCCGACGTCGAATCTCATCGCTCGGACGCCGGGCCGAGCCGGCAGGGCCGGCGGCGGGCCCTCAGCGCAGGCGGTGGCGGCGGGAGCGCACGAAGTCCACCACCACGTACTCGCCCAGCCGCTCGGGGCTGGTGAAGAAGGCCCGCCCCCGGTTCAGGCGCGTCATCTGCTCGACGAACTGCACCAGCCACGGGCTCCGCTCGAGCATGAAGGTGTTGATCGTGATGCCCTCCCGGGTGCACCGCTGGACTTCCTTCAAGGTCTCCTCCAGCGTGCGCCGGCTCGGCGGGTAGGCGAAGTCGGCCACGCCGTCCTCCAGGTGCGCCGTGGGCTCGCCGTCGGTGACGAGGATGATCTGCTTGTTGGCCCCCGGCCGGCGCCCCAGCAGCCGCCGGGCCAGCACGAATCCGGCCTGCATGTTGGTGCCGACGTTCCAGTCGCTCCAGCCCAGGGTCGCCAGCTCCTCGATCTCGAACCGGCGGGCGTAGAGCGAGAACCCGACCACGTCCAGCGCGTCCCGGGGGAACTGACCCCGGATCAGGGCGCCGAGGGCCAGCGTCACCTTCTTGGCCGGCAGGACGTACCCGTTGTTCAGCATGGAGCGGCTCATGTCGAGCATCAGCACGGTGGCCGCCTGCGTGCGCTGCTCGATGCGGTGCACGGCGAAGTCGGCCGGCCGGAGGGCGACCGGCGTACCCGGTCCCTGCCGCTCGACGGCCCGCATCACCGTCTCCCGCAGGTCGAGCAGGAACGGGTCGCCGAACTCGTACGGCTTACTCTCGTCGGTCTGATCGCCGCCGGCGCCGGCCCGGGCGATGGTGTGGCCGCCGAACCGGTCGCGCCGGAGGCGGGCGAAGATGTCGCGCAGGGCCCGGTCGGCGATCCGCCGGATGGCGCGGGCCGTGAGCCGCAGCGCCTCGTCCTCGCCCTCCAGGTAGCCGGCCTCCTCCAGCCGGCGCGCCAGGTCGCTCAGGCGCTCGAGGTCCCGGCGCGCCTCCTCGCCGAGCAGGCGCTCGACCGGCTCGGGCGGCAGCCGCTGCAAGTCCTCCAGCGAGCGGACCCCGCGCAGCGTGCGCTCCAGGTCGTCCAGCTGCTGCAGCTCGTCCATGACCCCCAGGGCCTGCTCGAGCCCCAGCGACTCCTCCCCGCGGAAGGGGTAGCGCTGGACGAGCTCGTCCATGGGCAACAGCTCGGCCAGGTGGGCGGCCAGCTGCCGGAGCGCGGCCTCCAGGCGCTCGTCGCGCAGGAGCAGCTCGCGCATCATCGCCTCGAGCTGGGCGCGCTGCTCGGGGCCGAGGCTCTGCATCAGCGACTGCAGCGCGGCCAGCCGGCGGCCCATCTGCTCCAGGAGCTGGTCGAGGCTCTCCACGCCCGGGAACCGGTCCCCCCACTTCTGCCGGAACGCCTCGAAGTCCGGCTCCTCCCCCGCCGCCCGCTGGGCCAGCAGGCGGTTCAGGTCCTGCAGCATCTCGCGCATCCGGGCCAGGTCCTCGGGCCCCATCGCCCGGAGCGCCGCCTGCAGCCCGGTCACGAACGGCGCCAGCATGCTCCGGCGCAGCGAGGCCAGGAGCTCCTCGAAGAGACGGCGGGCCTCGGGGTCGGCGAAGTCGTAGTCCTGCAGCCGCCGCAGCCGGCCGGCCGGATCGCGCGGCAGCCCGTCGAGGAACCGCTCGCGCCGGGCCCGCTGGCGGCCGTCGGGCACCCGGTGGGGCAGCGCCTGCCGCTCGGTGGCGATCACCCGGTCCAGGGCGCGCGCGATCTCGTCCAGGCTCGAGCCGAGGTCGTAGCGGTCCAGACGCTGCTGCCGCTCCCGGCGCAGGCGCTCCAGCAGGTCGCGCAGCCCCGGCAGCCGCCGGTCGTCGGGGCCGCGCAGGCCGTGCTGCATCAGGCGGCGCAGCGCGCGGCGCGGATCACCGTCCCGCAGCAGGTCGTCGGCGAGCGCGTCGAGCAGCTCGTCGGCGTCGAGCTCGACTCGCTGGGTGCCGTCCCAGCGCGAGTACCGGAAGAGCGGGCTCACCGGCCCTCGAGCCTCCGGCGCTCGGCGACCTCGCCAGCCCGCCGGACCTCGCCGGCCAGCCGCTGGGCGCACATCCGCGCCTCCAGCCGCCCCTCGATCGAGCGCCGCCGGTTCTGGCGCAGCCAGGGGCGGTCCACGGGGTCGGGCTCGATGGGGCCGTCGATCGTCCACAGGCGCATGGCCGGCCCTCAGCCCCGGTAGCGGCTGGCGTGCGGCTGCACGTCCTTGTTGAGCCGCTTGGCCAGGTGCAGGCCTTCCAGCACGAACTCGACGGCCGAGGCCAGCGACGGCGGGTCCGCCGCGCCCAGCCGGGCCGCCAGCGCCCGCAGCCCCGGCACCGCGGCCAGCTGCTTGACGTAGTCCTCCGACGGCAGGGTGTCGCCCACCTGGACGCTCAGGCCGTTCTTGAAGGCCGCCACCACCTCGTCGAGCTCGCCGCCGCCGAACGACCGGCCGAAGACGTTGTGGACGGCCTTCTGCAGGAGCCGCCCGAGCAGCCGGTCCTCGCCGCCTTCGCCCTGGGTCTCCAGCTCGATCTTGCCCAGCGTCGAGGCGGCCAGGGCGCCGAGGTCGCTCACGCGCGGGACGGCCACCGGCTCCCCCAGCCGCAGCGCCCGCTTGAGCGCGGCTGAGAGCAGCGTCTCGTAGTTGGCGATGCTGACGCGGACCGACACGCCCGAGCGCTGGCTGATCTCCCCCGACTGGCGGGCCAGATGGGTGAGCTCGGCCACGATCTGCTTCATGAAGTCCGGGCACCGGACGGCCACGCCGTCGGCGCCGAAGGCCGCCCGCTCGGCCTCCATGATGGCGATCTCGTCCTCGAGCCGCCGGGGGTAGTGAGTGCGGATCTGGGCGCCGAAGCGGTCCTTGAGCGGCGTGATGATGCGCCCGCGGTTGGTGTAGTCCTCGGGGTTGGCGCTGGCCACCACGTAGAGGTCGAGCGGCAGCCGCACCTTGTAGCCGCGGATCTGGACGTCGCGCTCCTCCAGGATGTTGAGCAGCCCGACCTGGATGCGCTCGGCCAGATCCGGCAGCTCGTTCAGGACGAAGATGCCGCGGTGGGTCCGGGGCAGGAGCCCGTAGTGGATGGTCAGCTCGTCGGCCAGGTGCCGCCCCTCGGCGACCTTGATCGGGTCCACCTCGCCGATCAGGTCGGCGATCGTGATGTCGGGCGTGGCCAGCTTCTCGCCGTAGCGGCGGTCCCGGGGGATCCAGACGACGGGCGCCCGGTCGCCCTCCTCGGCCAGGCGCCGGCGGCAGGCGGCGCAGATCGGCGCCAGCGGATCGTCGTTGATCTCGCACCCGGCCAGCGCCGGCATCCGCTCGTCCAGCAGGCCCACCAGCAGCCGCGCGATCCGGGTCTTGGCCTGGCCGCGCTCGCCGAGCAGGATGATGTCCTGCCCGGACAGGATCGCGTTCTCGATCTGCGGGATGACCGTCTCGTCGTAGCCGACGACGCCGGGCAGGAAGCGCTCGCCCCGACGCAGCCGCGCGATCAGGTTGTCGCGCAGCTCCTGCTTGACGCTCCGGCGCCGCCAGCCGCTGGCCCGGAGCTCGGCGACGGTCGTCGGCGCGGTCATGAGTCGCACTATGCGTCCCGGTTCCGCGCGTGTCAACCGATGCTACGATGGGTCGGTGCCCGATCCTCGTCTGCTGCGCGGTGTCGGCCTCGTCGTTGCCGCCACCCTGCTGTTCGTCGTGATGAACAGCGGCGTCAAGCACCTGGCCCGCCAGGGCCTGCCGACGGTGGAGATCATCTGGGCCCGGACGCTGATGCACCTGGTGTTCGTGGTCGCGCTGTTCGCGCCGGGCCGGGGCGGCTGGCGGCTGCTGGCGACCCGCCGGCCGGCGCTGCAGGTCACGCGCTCGCTGCTGCTGGTGGCCTCCACGTCGTTCTTCTTCACCGCCGTCGGCCGGGTGCCGCTCGCCGACGCCACCGCCGTGTCCTTCACGGCCCCGTTCATCGTGGCCGCGCTGGCCCGTCCGCTGCTCGGCGAGCCGGTGAGCGCGAGCCACTGGCTCTGGATCGCCGTGGGCTTCGCCGGAGCGCTGGTCGTGATCCGGCCGACCGGTCAGGCAACCAGTCCGTACCTGGCGCTGGTTCTCGGCAGCGCGGCCTGCTACGCGCTCTACCAGATCCTCACCCGCCGTGTCGGTGAGGTGGACCCTCCGGAGACCAGCGTGACCTACAGCGCACTGGTGGGCACGCTCGTCCTCACGCCGGTAGTGCCCTTCTTCTGGCGCTGGCCCGACCGCCCGTCGGACGCCGCGATCCTGGCCGTGCTGGGCGTCCTGGGCGGACTCGGCCACTACTGCGTCGCCCGGGCGCTGCGCCGGGGGCCGGCCTCGGTGCTGGCGCCGTTTCAGTACGTACAGCTCGTGTGGGCGGCCGGGCTGGGGTTCGTCCTCTTCGGCGACGTCCCCGGCGTCACCACCTGGCTCGGCGCCACGATCATCGTGGCCAGCGGGCTGGGCATCGTGTGGCGCCAGGCCCGGATAGGGCGGGCGGCGCCGGCCTCCCTCGCCGCCGGGTCGACGCTCCGGCCGGTCCTGGCCGGCGACGGCGCGCTCCCGGCCGCGTCGAATCCGGCCGCCCCGCCCGGGCATCCCAACCGCTGATCGTTGGAGGTCAGGCGATGGACGTCTTCGCGCAACCCGGAGATTTTCCCTTTCAGGTGGAGTTCAGCCTCGAGGGCCTGATCGCGTGGTGGGAGCAGGAGGCGGCCGCCGGCCGGCCGCCGGCGGCGACGGTGCTGGACGCGCTCGCCGGAGCCCCGGCGCTCCGGGGGCCCCGCCTCGACCGCGCGGTGCTGGAGCGGCACCGCCCGGTGGTGGACCTGCTGATGTCGGCCGTGTTCCCGCCCGTGGGCCGCGAGCGCGACCTGGGCGGGGCGCTGCTGCCGTTCATGCTCCAGGCCTGGTACGCCACGGCCTCGCTGAGCCGGATGATGGCCGACGAGGTGGGCTGGCTCCGCGGGCGCATCAACATGGACCAGGCGACGGGCCTGCGGTACCGCATCCTGCACGCCTACGGCGCCATCCTGCGCACCTTCTACGGGGTGACGTTCGACCTCGACTACCCGCTGGTCGTGACCGTGGACGACCCGGACTCCGGGCGCGAGCGGCACTTCAAGACGTCCTTCGACGGCCGCTTCTACCGGACGGAGGCGGTCGGCGG
>DATLZL010000391.1:0-12126 GCA_035574035.1 Binatia bacterium
GCCGGCACGCTGGGCCTGCTGGCGCTGCAGGTGCTGGCGGCTCACGGCCTGCGCGTGCTGGTCGTCAGCCGCTCGGCGCGGCGCTTCGACCTGGCCCGCCGGCTCGGCGCCGCCGCCGCCCACCCGGTCACCGAGGGGTCGCTGGCCGAGGCGGCCCGCGCCTTCTCGGGCCGCGAAGGCGTGGACCTCGTCGTCGAGACCGCCGGCACCGCCGATGCCGTCCTGCACGCCCTGACACTGGTGCGCCCGGGCGGCCGGGTGGTGCTGACGGGCCTGCCCCACGAGCCGACGCCGGTCGCCTTCTTCAGCGTCGTCCGGCGGGAGATCACGCTGGTCGGCTCGATGATCTATCAGGACGAGTTCGGCGAGGCGGTGCGGTTGCTGGAGCGCGGCGCCGTGCGGGCGCGGCCGCTGATCACCCACCGCTTCGCGCTCGACGCCATCGACGCCGCCTTCGCCGCCCACCGCGAGGCCGACGCCATCAAGGTCGCCGTCATCCCCGCGAGGTCCGCCTGACATGCCCTACGCGGTCGTCAACAAGATCCGGATCCATTACGAGATCGCCGGCCACGGGGACCCGGTGGTCCTCGTCAACGGCCTGGGCGCTCCGGCCGTGCACTGGGCGCTGCAGGTCAAGGCGCTGGCCCCTCACTTCCAGGTCATCACGCTGGACAACCGCGGGGTGGGGGAGACCGACCTGCCGCCGGACCCCGTGTACACCACGCCGCAGATGGCGGACGACGTGGCCGCGCTGCTGCGGACGCTGAAGATCCCCCGGGCCCACGTGGTGGGCGCCTCGATGGGCGGGACGATCGCCCAGGAGCTGGCGCTCCGCCACCCCGGCCTCGTCCGCTCGCTGGTGCTGGCCTGCACGTGGGTCCGGGCCGACGCCCGCTTCCGGCACGTCATCGAGTCCTGGATGTCGCTGGCCTACCGGGTGCCCATCGAGGAGCGATACCGCCACGTCATCTATCCGTGGGTCTTCAGTCCGGCGTTTCTGGCCGGCAAGGAGAACGTCGAGACGGCGTTCCGCCGGGCCATGGCCTACCCGCACCAGACCAAGCCCGAGGCGATCGAGCGCCAGGCCCGCGGCATCCTGCTCTGGGACGGGAGCCGGGTGGACCGGATCGGCGCCGTCAAGGTCCCCACGCTGGTGCTGGTCGGCAAGGAGGACATCCTGACGCCGCCGGAGTTCGCGCGCGAGGTGGCCCGGCGCATCCGGCGGGCGCGCCTGCAGGTCCTGCCCGGCGGTCACGCGTTCTTCATCGAGCAGGCCGACGTCTTCAACCGGACCGTGCTCCGGTTCCTCCGGGGAGTGCGGGGACGGTGACGGGTCGGCTGGCCGGCCGCACGGCGCTCGTCACCGGCTCCACCAAGGGGATCGGGCTGGCCATCGCCCGGGCCTTCGCCCGCGAGGGCGCCCGCGTGGCGATCAACGCCCGCCGCGCCGAGGACTGCGACGGGGTGGCCAAGGCGGTGGGCGGCGTGGCGGTCCCGGCCGACCTGTCGCGCCCCGACGAGGTCCGCCGGCTCGCCCGCGAGGCGACCGCCGCCCTGGGTGGGACGGTCGACATCCTGGTCAACAACGCCGGCCAACCCCGGGTGGCGCCGGCCGCCGAGCTGGCCGAGGCCGACTACCGGACCACCCTCGAGCTGAACCTCAACGCCGCGTTCCTCCTCTCGCAGGAGATCGGCCGGGGGATGCTGGGGCGCCGGCGGGGCGTGATCATCAACGTCTCGTCCATCAACGGGACGGTGCCGTTCCCCCAGCGGCTGGCGTACTGCGTCAGCAAGGCCGGGCTCAACATGCTGACCCGGGTGATGGCGATCGAGTGGGCGGCGTCCGGCGTCCGCGTCAACGCCATCGCCCCCGGCTACGTCGAGACCGAGATCGTCAAGGGCCTGAGCGCGCGCGGCATCCTCGACCGAGCGGTGCTGGCCCGGCGCACCCCGCTGGGCCGGCTCGGCGACCCGGACGAGATCGCCGCAGTGGCGGTGTTCCTGGCCAGCGACGAGGCCTCCTACATCACCGGGGAGGTCGTCACCGCCGACGGGGGCTGGTCGGCGTACGGCTACGTCTGAGGCAGGGCCGGCGGACGGTGTGGGTCCTGCTCGCGCTGGCGGCCGCCCTGTGCCAGGTCCTGCGCAACGCCGCCATGAAGCGGCTCGGTCACGCGCTGGACGAGTACATCAACGTGTGGGGCCGGTTCACGTTCCTGCTGCCGTTCGCGCTCGTGGCCGCCCTGCTCGGCGGCTGGCCGGCCCTGGCCCCCGGCTTCGTCGCCTGGTGCGCAGCCTTCGGCGTGTGCCAGACGATCTCGACGCTGGCGCTGTCCAAGGCGCTCAAGCTCTCCGACATCTCGCTGGTGACCGCGCTGTGGAAGGTGAGCCTCCTGATCCTGCTGGCGATGGCCTGGATCACGATCGGCGAGCGTCCCTCAACCCTCGGGGTAGCCGGCGTGGTGCTGTCGGCGGCCGGCGTCTACCTGCTGAACGTCTCGCGCGCCCGCCTGTCGCCCTGGGCGCCGCTGCTGGTCCTCGTCACCGACCGCGGCCAGCGGTACACGCTGCTGGCGGCGCTCTTCTACGCGCCCTCGGTCATCACCATCAAGGGCGCCATCCTGGCCTCGGATCCGGCCACCGGCACGCTGGGCGCGTACACCGCGGCCAGCCTCATCATGACGCCGATCGCGTTCTTCACGTCGGCCCGCCACTTCGCCGCCGTGCCCCGGCACTGGAAGGAGTTCGTCGCCCTGGGGCTCTTCGCCGCCCTCACCACGCTGAGCCAGGGCACCGCGTACGCGATGACCCTGTCGTCCTACGTGGAGGCGGTCAAGCAGGTGGAGATCCTGTTCGCCATGGCGGTCGGCGTGGTCGTCTTCGGTGAGGTCCGCCGGGTGCGGGAGTCGGCGCCGGGCGCGCTGATCATGCTGGCCGGCATGGTGCTGCTCGCCCTGGCCGGGGGCTGAGGCCGGACTCGCCGCCGCCCGCGGGTGGTCAGAGCTCGGGGCGCTTGCCGTAGGCGGCGCGAACCTCGGTCTTGATCCCGCCGCGGACGTTGAAGTCGCCCACCACCTCCGCCCACCGCGGCCGGGCGGCGGCCACGAAGTCGTTGAGGATCCGGTTGGTGACGTCCTCGTGGAACGCGCCCTGATCCCGGTACGACCACAGGTAGAGCTTGAGCGACTTGAGCTCGACCAGGTGCTGGTCGGGGACGTAGCGGATCCGGATGGTGGCGAAGTCCGGCTGGCCGGTCACCGGGCACACGCAGGTGAACTCCGGGGCAGTCATCACCACCTCGTAGTCGCGATCGGGGTGCGGGTTGGGGACGACGTCGAGCGTCCGCGACGGCCGGGTCGGCATGGCCCGATTATAGCGGGCGCGGAGGCTCCCCCGGCGCCGGTCAGCGGTGGGCCAGCGCGATCCCGGCGATGACGGCCAGGGTGGCCAGCAGCAGCTCGACCGTGAGCGGGTCGCCGGTCACCACCGCCGCCGTCAGGACGCCGAACAGGGGCTGGGTGAGAAAGAACGGGCTCAGCGCGCTGGGGCGATGGCGCCGGAGTAGCCAGAGGTTCACCATGAAGTTGAATCCGGCCACGACGACGCCCTGGAAGGCGAGCGAGGCGCCCAGCCGCGGGGTCCAGCGGACGGGCGCCGGCTCCAGCGCCAGCGAAAGGACCAGGAAGAGCAGGGCGCCGACCAGCGACTGGGCCAGCAGCAGCGTCACCGGGTCCAGGCGCTGGACCGCACGGGCCATGTACACCGTGCGCTCGGCCAGCAGCAGCGCGCTCGCGAACATGATGAGATCGCCCAGCAGACTGGGCGTGCCCTGACCGAGCTGACCGCCGAAGAGGATGACGATGCCCGCGTAGGCCACCAGCACGCCGACCAGCCGCCGCGGAGTCAGGCGGTCGCCGGGGATCAGGAAGTGGGCCAGGACGACCGTGTGGACCGCGTAGAGGTTCAGGATGATGGCCACGTGGGCGGCGCTGGTCATCGTGGTGGCGACGTTCATCAGCCCTACCTGGACGGTGAGCAGCAGGCCCAGCACGAGTAGCGGCCGGCGCTCCTCCGCCGCCACGCGCACGCCGCGCAACCGCCCGGTGGCCCACGCCCACAGCAGGATCACGCCGCCGCCGATGGCGAACCGCAGCGCGGCCAGCCGGAGCGGAGGCGCGTCGGCCAGGCCGACCTTGAGCGCGACCGGATTGGCGCCCCAGAAGAGCGAGATCAGCAGCGCGAGGGCGGCGCCGCGGAGGTCGATGGGGCGATAAGGAGGAACCTCGGGCGGCGCCATCGGTCGCGGCCCACTCTAGCACGCGGCATAATCCGCTCATGAAGATCGGACTCATCGGACGGCCGCGCAGCGGCAAGACGACGCTGTTCCACCTCCTGACCGGCGCCCACGCCGAGGCCGGCCGCGCCGACGCCGGGCGCGCCGTCACCACCGGCGTGGCCCGCGTCCCCGACCCGCGCGTGGAACGGCTGAGCGCGCTCTTCCGGCCCCGCAAGACGACCTCCGCGACCTTCGCGGTGGTCGACCTGGCCGGATTCGGGCCGGACCAGCGGGCCGGATGGCAGGCGAAGGAGTTCCGCGACGCCGACGCGCTGCTGCACGTGGTGCGCGCGTTTCCCGATCCCGCGCTCGATCCGGCCGACCCGCGGCGGGACATCCTCGACCTGGAGACCGAGCTCGTCCTGGCCGATCTCGAGGTCGTCGAGCGACGCCTCGAGCGGCTGGCGGCCTCGCTCAGGAAGCGGCGGACCGAGGCCGAGGCGCGCGAGCAGGCCGTCCTCGAGCGGCTGGTGCCGGTGCTCGAGGGGGGGACGCCGCTGCGGGCGCTGTCCCCGGAGCCGGACGAGGCGCGCATCCTGCGCGGCTTCACGTTCCTCAGCCAGAAGCCCGTCCTGCACCTGGTGAACCTGGAGGAGAAGGCCGTGGCCGACGCCGAGCGACGGCTGGCGGGCTACGGGCTGGACGACGTGGCGGCGCGGCCGCGCACCCGCGTGGGCTGGGTCTCGGCCGCGATCGAGATGGAGGTGGCGCGCCTGAGCGGCGAGGAGCAGGCGGCGTTCCTGGCCGAGCTCGGCTTGCGGGAGCCGGCGCTCCATCGGGTGCTGGCCGACTGCTACGCGCTGCTCGGCCTGGTGTCGTTCTTCACCGTGGGCGAGGACGAGGTCCGGGCCTGGCCCGTCCCGGCCGGCACCCGGGCGCAGGATGCCGCCGGCACCGTCCACTCCGACATGGCGCGCGGCTTCATCCGGGCCGAGGTGGTGCGCTACGAGGACCTCGTCGCGGCAGGCGGCTCGTTCGCCGAAGTGCGGGCGCGGGGCCGGCTCCGCCTGGAGGGCAAGGACTATCCCGTCCAGGACGGGGACGTCTGCCACTTCCGGTTCGCGGTCGGCAAGTGAGTCTCAGGCGGTGGCGCCGGGGACGCGCCTGAGCGGCCCGCCCAGCCGGCGGACGACCGCCGCCACGTTGGCGTCGGGGGTGCCGACCGGCAGCACGCAGCCGGGACCGACCACGAGCCCGACACCGCCCGTCTGGCCGAGGGCGTCCTCGACCTCGGCCACCGCCTGCTCGGGAGTCCCGTCCCGCAGCGTCCGCCACTGGTGGAGGCCGCCGATGACGGCCCCGGGAACCAGCCGCTGGCCTTCGGCGAGGGTCGGCGGTGTGGCGCGGTCGTCCCAGTTCCAGGCATGGCCCGGCAGCCGGGCCAGGCGCTCGAACATCAGCGCGGTGCCGTGGCAGTGCACGACGGTGAGGACGGAGCGGCCGCGCACGGACTCCAGCACCCGCCGGTCGTACGGCTCGCCGAACTCCGCGTACTGCTCCTCGGTGTGGAGCGCGCGGCTGGCGGCCTGGATCGAGTAGAAGAGGCCCGAGGCGCCCTCGGCCAGGGCCCGGTCGGCGAACCGGATGAGGGTCTCGGTGATGGCTTCCAGCGCGTCGCGCACGGCCCCGGGGGATTCGCGCAGGTCGTAGTCGAGCCGGGCGCCAGCCAGCTTGCGGGCCAGCGACAGCGGCGAGAACAGGGTGGGCAGCACCGGGGCGTCGCCCACGCGCTTGTCGAATCCCATCCGGACGATGACCTCGAGCTGCTGGCGGTAGCCGGCGGCCTGCGCCGGGTCGAGCGGACGGATCTTCTTCCAGTCGTCGACGTCCCGGACGGCGCACGTCGCGCACGGGCGGTGCCCGTCCGGCTGCACCTGCTCGCCCTCGACGCAGCCCCACTCCTCGACCGCGTAGCCGCCGGACGGGGTGATCTTCAGGAAGTCAGAGCCGTAGCGCTCGTGGAAGCGCAGGGTGGCCTGGGCCAGTCCGGCCGGGTTGCGGTCCACCGGAGGGAAGTGCCGCCAGAAGGCGTAGGGCACGCGATCCACCGGCTGCCGGTCAACGGCGGCCTGCAGGCGCTGGCGCCGCGTCATCTCCTTCATCGGCGTACGGCTCCTTGGCTCGCCGAGCGCCGGCCGGCGCTCACGAGTCGGGAAAGTTCATGGCGTCCACGAAGATGGCTTCGAAGTCCGGGTGGGCGGCCAGCGAGACGTGCTCGACGCTCCGGGCCAGCCGGCTCGCCCGCTCCCGCTCGGCTTCGGAGAGGAGGGCCAGCTGGGCGCCGAGGGCGGCGGCGTTGCCGACGTAGCGCACCCGCTCGAGCGCCACCGCCGGCACCAGCCCGATCCGCCGGGCGCTGGGGATGGACACGTAGTTGCCGAAGCCGCCGGCCAGCAGGACCTCCTGCAAGTCCTCCGGATGGAGGCCGGCCACGTGGAGCAGCATGGCGATGCCGGAGGCGATGGCGCCCTTGGCCAGCTGCACCTGCCGCACGTCCTCCTGGGTGAGGACGATCTCCCGCCCCGCTCCGGCCTCGCCCGGCCGGGCGACGACCACCACCCGCTCCTCGCCCCGCATCGTCACGCGCTCGCGCAGCCCGGGCGGCAGCCGGTCGCGTCGCTCGACCTGGATGAGGCCGGTCGCGTCGATCACGCCGGCGTCGAGCAGCCCGGCCACGAGGTCGATGAGACCCGAGCCGCAGATCCCCAGGGCCGGGGCCTCGCCGATCGTGTGCAGGCGCACGTCCTCGTCGACCTGCACGCGGTCCACGGCGCCGACCGCGCCCCGCATGCCGCACCGGATCTGGGCGCCCTCCAGCGCCGGGCCGGCCGGCGCCGAGCAGGCCAGCAGGCGCCCGCCGGCGGCCAGCAGGACCTCGCCGTTGGTGCCGATGTCCACCGCCACGCGGGGGTCGCCGGGGACGTCCAGCCGCGTGGCCAGGGCCACCGCCACGGCGTCGGCGCCGACGAAGCCGGCCACCAGCGGCAGGAAGCAGACGCGGGCTTCCGGAGCCACCTTGAGGTTCAGCTCGCGGGCCGGGAGGACCAGGGGGTGCCGCATGACCGGCGCGTAGGGTGCCAGCCCGACCCAGGAGGGATCGATGCCGAGGACCAGGTGGTGCATGACCGTGTTGCCCACGATGACGACCTTGTAGATCCAGCGGGCGGGGACGCCCGACTCGCGGCACACCTCGTTCACGTGCTGGTTGAGGAGCCCGAGGATGCGGGTGGTGAGCCGGCGCCGGTTGGCCGGGTTGAACTGGGCGAAGGCGATGCGGGACATCAAATCGCCGCCGTAAGCGGATTGCGGGTTCAGGCTGGACACCGCAGCCAGCGTCTCGCCGGATTCGAGCTCGAGCAGGGTCGTGACGACGGTGGTGGTGCCGATGTCGACGGCCAGCCCGAACTTCATGACGGCCGTATCGCCGCGCTCCACGGCCAGCACCTCGCGCCCGAAGGTCGTCACCGTCACCAGGCCGCCGTCGTCCCGGAGCGCGGCCGGCAGGTCGGCCAGCACCCCGGGCGCCACGTCCTCGGGCCGGCGCCCGAGGGCGGCGGCCAGTTGCTCGACGTCGGAGGTCGGGTGGTGCTCCTCGCGCGGCACTGCGACCTTCACGACCTGCTTGGTGATGCCGGCGTCGATCGCGATCCCCGCCGGCCGGGCGCCCGGCGCCGGCGCGCCCAGGATCTGGAAGGCCTGCTCCTCGAGGGGCGGGGCCACCAGGACCGTGATCGGCTGCTCGATCCGGCACTGACAGGCCAGGCGGTAGCCCTCCCGGACCTGCTCGTCCCCGAGCTGCACCTCGTCGGCGATGGTGGGCGGCGGCGGCGGTCCGGCCAGGACCTGGACCCGGCACGAGGTGCAGCGGCCGCGGCCGCCGCAGGTCGCCGTGATCTCCACGCCGGCCTCGTGGGCGGCCCGGAGCAGCGTCGAGCCGGCGGCGGCGGCGAGCGTGCGCCGCGCGGAGGGATCACGGGGGTCGGTGAGCAGGGTGAGCGGGACCGCCACGGGCCTCGATTCTAGCCCACCGATGGGGTATCCTCGGCCGCGTGACCCCGGCCGCCGACCTGGAGCTGCTGCGGACGCTGGCTCGCCGCCACGGCTTCACCTGGAGCGAGGCGATGCTGCAGGCGCTGGCGCCTCAGCTCGAGTGGGCCCTGGAGGCCCTGGCCGCGCTGGAGCGCATCGACCCGGGTCCGGAGGACCCCGCCGTCCAGTACCGGCTGGAGTGATGGCCGAGCCGCTGCCGGGGGTGGTCGATCTGGCGCGGATGATCGCCACCAAGGAAGTCTCGCCGGTGGAGATCACGCGCCGCTGCCTCGAGCGGATCACCGCCCACGACGGGACGCTGCGGGCCTTCATCACCGTGGCCGGGGACGCCGCGCTCGAGCAGGCGCGGCGGGCCGAGGCCGAGGTCGTGGCCGGACGGCCGCTCGGCCCGCTCCACGGCGTGCCGGTCGGCCTCAAGGACCTGTTCGAGACGCGGGGCCTGCGCACCACCGCCGGGTCGAGAATCCTCGCCGACTTCGTCCCCGACCGTGACGCCACCGTGGTGGCCCGGCTCCGGGCCGCCGGCGCCATCGTGCTGGGCAAGCTGAACCTGCACGAGTTCGCCTACGGGCCGGAGGGCGTCAACGTCCACTACGGCACCACGCGCAACCCCTGGGACGTCTCGCGCCTGGCCGGCGGCTCGTCGTCGGGCTCGGCGGTGGCCGTCGCCGCCGACATGGTGGCGGCCGCCCTCGGCTCCGACACGGGCGGCTCGATCCGGATCCCGGCGGCGTTCTGCGGCCTCACCGGCCTCAAGCCCACGTACGGGCGGGTCAGCCGCGCCGGCGTGCTGCCGCTGGCCTGGACCATGGACCACGTGGGCCCGATGGCCCGTACCGCCGCCGACTGCGCGCGCCTGCTCACCGTCCTGGCCGGCCCCGACCCCGCCGACCCCACGACCAGCCCGCGCCCGGTGCCGGACTACGAGGCCGCGCTCACCGGAGACATCCGCGGCCTGCGGGTCGGGCTGCTGGAGGGCTTCTTCCTGGACGGCACCGACCCGCCGGTGCGGGCGGCGGTCGAGGACGCGGCGCGGATGCTGGCGGCGCTGGGCGCGGTGGTGGACCGGGTGACCCTGGCGGCCGTGCCCGACGTGGCGGCGGCGGCCTTCGCCATCGTCGGCTCCGAAGCCCTCGCCTATCACGCCGGATGGCTGCGCACGCGGCCGGAGGACTACCAGCCCGACGTGCGGGAGCGTCTGCAGCTCGGCGTGGTCATCGGCGGCGCCCACTACGTGCGCGGACAGCAGGTGCGGGGCCGCGTGCGGGCGGAGGTGGACCAGGTGCTGACCCGGTTCGACGTGCTGCTCGCTCCCACCACGCCGTGCGCCGCGCCCCGCGTCGGCGAGAGGGAGGCGGTGATCGGCGGCCGCCCGACGGACGTGCGCTCGGCGCTGCTCCGGCTCACCCGGCCGTTCAACTTCACCGGCCACCCGGCCTGCTCGGTGCCGTGCGGCTTCACGGGCAACGGCCTGCCGGTCGGTCTGCAGATCGTGGGACGGGCGTTCGACGAGGCGACCGTGCTGCGCGTGGCCGACGCCTACCAGCGGGGAAGCGACTGGCACCGCCGGCGTCCCCGCCAGCCGTGAAGCCACCGTCGGAGGAGAGGATGGAGGACCGCAGACTGGAGGAGCGTTTGAACGCGCTGGAGACGCGACTGGACCGTCTGGAGCACCTGCTGGGGCAGCTGGGCGAGCGGCTGCAGGCCGCCGCCGTCGACGCCGAGGCGGCGAAGGTCGGCATCCAGCGCTGGGTCACCGAGTACGTGTCGCTCCGCCTGCAGCAGCTCGTCCCGGAAACGTGCGAGCACGCCCCGGACGACACGGCGGCAGGCGACGGGCCGGTGCTGCCCGGTACGCGGATCCGGTGCACCGAGGAGGTCCTGCACCGGCTGGGCCGGATCCCGATCCCGTTCGTCCGCCAGATGGTCACCCAGAAGGTGGTCGACACCGCCCGGGCGGAGAACGTCGCACTGGTGGATGTGGCGTTCTTCGAACGGGCGGCCACCTTCTGACAGTGCAAGCTCTCAGGGGAGGATCTCCTGAGCTTCAAGCACTGGCAGGAGCACGTGGCCGGGGGCCTGCACTTCTGAGCGGTCCCGTCAGTCCCGGTCGGCACGGATCAGGATCATCCGGTCGGTGAACGACTCGATGCCGTCGGGCCCGAGCCGGAAGTCGAAGGCGGCCCGGTGGTCGGGACGGGCGGCGCGCACGAACGCCTCCAGCTCGCGGCGCGCGTCGTCCGTCATCCGCATGCGGCCGGTCCACTCGCGCCACGGCCGCACCTTGCTCACCACGCCCTCGTCCACGACGGTGAGCCCGGCCGCCCGCAGGAACGCCCGCCACTCCGCGGCCCGGTAGGCCCGCACGTGCGAGGGGTCGCGCCGGCGCTCGACCTCGGTGATGAAGGCGGCGGCACCCGGGTCGTCGTGGCCCAGGATGTCCTGGACCAGGAACGACCCGCCGGGGGCCAGCACCCGGGCCACCTCGCGCACGGCGGCGCCGACGTCGGCGAAGTGGTGGGGGGCGATGCGGCAGGTCACCACCGGGAAGCTCCCGTCCGGGAAGGGCAGGCGCTCGACGGCGCCGGCGACGAAGGCCACGTGCTCCACGCCGCGGCCGCGGATGAAGGCGCGGGCGGCGTGGAGCATCGCCTCGGTCAGATCGAGGGCCACCACGCGGGGGGCGAGGCCGGCGAAGGCCAGCGCGGTGTGGCCGCCGCCGGTGGCCAGGTCGAGCACGCGGGCCGGCCGCAGGGCGCGCCCCCAGGCCAGCAGCCGGTCGAGGTCGGGACCGGCGGCGTGCCCGGGGCTGGCGACGTAGAGCGCCGCGCTGGCCGCGAACTGGGCCTGCACGCGGCGCTCGTGGCCGCCGGTCACGAGCCGCTCTTCCCCTTCGCCCGCTCGGCCAGGTGCCGGAAGAGGAAGTCCTGGTCCATGGGGGACAGGTCGAAGCGGCGCGACGCCTCGTCGATCAGCTTCAACCGGTCCGCGGTGGGATCGTCGAGCAGCCGGTCGTCGATCCACTTCACCGCCTGTCGGATAGGGGCTTCACCGGCCATGCCGCCTCCTCATGCCGTCCCGGTCTGCTCCCGCTCGAAGCGGCTCTTCCACTCCTTGTTGAGGTCCTCCACGCCGGGGATGACCTTGATGGTGCTCCAGGTGGCGCGGGCCGCCCCCCGCATCGCGTAGTAGAGCGTCTCGCTGATCTCGTCCTCGGTGGCGCCAGCTTGCTTCGCGGCCGCGAAGCGTCCCGGCACTCAGGAGGTGCAGCCGGCGGCGGCCATGGCGGCCAGGGCCACCAGCTGCATCGTCTTGGGGTCCAGCGCCCCCTCCCGGTAGTAGAGGCCCGCGAACTCCTTCATCTCACCCATGTCGGCTCCCTCCACGGGGAATCGCCTGCGGGGGCCATTATAGCCACGGGAATTGGACGGCGGGTCGCACCGCCAATTGGTTCTTGACTCGGCCTGTCGCCCAGCCAAAATGGTCGGGCGATGGATTTTCCCCTCGACCGTCGCGGCGCGGTGCCGCTGGCCCGCCAGATCCAGGGCCACCTGGAGCGGCTCATCCGCGAGGGGGTCCTGGCGCCGGGAGTGAAGCTACCGGCCACCCGGGAGCTGGCCCGCTCGCTCGGCGTCAACCGGGCCACGGTCGTGCTGGCCTACGAGGAGCTGGTGGCGGCCGGCTGGGCGCGCTCGCACGTGGGGCAGGGAACCTTCGTGGCCGGGCCGGCGCGCCCGGGC
>DATLZL010000392.1:0-5665 GCA_035574035.1 Binatia bacterium
GTGACGCCTACCACTGCAGTTTGGCTGGCCGAGACCAGCAGGTCCGCGTCAAGACCAACGCGTACCATACCGGCAACTTCGCGGGAAAGTCAACCGCCCCGACACCCGGACCGCGCCCCTCGCTGGCCCGCAACTGCCCGCCGGACGGGCTTTCCGGGCCCTTACGCCTCCCCCAGCAGGCGCTGCGCCTCCTCCAGGAACCGGCGGGCATGGGCCACCGCTTGCTCGGCCTGCCCCCGGGAGAACACGTCGGCCGGGACGCCGCCTGGTAGCCCATTCGGGTAGCGGGAGCGCCGGGCTTCAGCGCGCGGGCGCTTCATGGACGACCACCCCTTCGGTCAGGGCCCGTTCGATGAGGGGGTTGCCCTCGGCCCGCATCCGCGCGAACTCCTCGGGCGTGTAGATGAGCAGGTCGAGCCGGGGCCACACGCTGTAGAGCCCCTCGAAGTCGCGAAACCGTTCGAAAAACGGCCGATCCGTCTCGGCGACGATCAGCGGTCGAGGTCGCTCCACTCGTCCGCTTCCCCGCGCGCCGCCGAGCCGAACAGGATCGCTGTCCTCGCCCGCGTGAGGTGGGGAGCGAGTCGGCGGCGGAACTCCTCGGGGTCCGGGATGGGCGGCCGGGCCATTGCGGCAATTCTAGCGCGCCCACGCTTCCGCGATCGCGCGGCTGGCTCGACGACGACCGCCGGCGGCGCCGGTCTCACGCCGTCTTCGGGTCCAGCACGTCCCGCAGGCCGTCGCCCAGCAGGTTGAGCCCGAGCACGCTCAGGCCGATGGCCCCGCCGGGGAAGAGCGCGAACGAGGGCGACAGCGCGAGGAAGTTCTGCGCCTCCTTGAGCATGAGCCCCCACGAGGGGTTGGGCGGCTGGGTGCCGAGCCCGAGGTAGGCCAGGGCCGCCTCGGCCAGGATGGCGACCGGAAAGCTCGTCGTGGCCTGCACGATCACCGGGGCCAGCGTGTTGGGCAGGATGTGGCGCAGGATGAGCCGCCGGTCGCCGGCGCCCAGCGCGCGGGCGGCCAGCACGAACTCGCGGGCGCGGAGCTCGAGGAAGCTGGCCCGGGTGAGGCGGGCGAAGACCGGCACGAAGGCGATCCCGATGGCCACCATGCTGATCACGATGCCGGGGCCGAACACGGCCGTGAGCAGCAGGGCGGACAGGATGGCGGGAAAGCCCTGCACGGCGTCGATCAGGCGCATGAGCGTCTCGTCCAGCCAGCCGCCGATCCAGCCGCTGGCGATGCCGAGCGCCATGCCGGCCAGCAGGCCCAGGCCCACGGCGATCAGGCCCACGGCGATCGAGGTGCGCGCCCCGGCCATGACCCGCGAGAGGATGTCGCGCCCGTACTGGTCGGTGCCGAAGGGGTGCGCGAGGCTCGGGCCCTGCAGCCGGATGGCGATGGACATGGCCAGCGGGTCCCGGGGCGTCCAGGCCAGGCTGAGCAGCGCGGTGGCGACGAGCAGCAGGGAGACGGCGACGCCGGCCGTGAAGGTGACGTGGCGGAAGGGCCGGAGCGCGGACCTACTCATGGCGCAGGCGCGGGTCGAGCAGCAGGTAGGCGAGGTCCACCGCGAAGTTGATGGCGACGATGACGGAGGCGACGAACAGCGTCACCCCCTGCACCACCGGCAGGTCGCGGGCGGTGATGGCGCCCAGGGCCAGGCGCCCCAGGCCGGGCAGGGCGAACACCGACTCCAGCACGATGCTGCCGGCCATCAGCTGCCCGAGCTGGACGCCGGCCACGGTGACGACCGGGATGAGCGCGTTCCGCAGCGCGTGCTTGCCCAGCACGAGGCGCTCGCGCACGCCCTTGGCGCGGGCCGTGCGCACGTAGTCCTCGCGCAGCACGTCGAGCACCGCCGAGCGCGTGGCCCGGATCAGGACGGCGCCCTGGAAGAAGCCGAGCGCCAGCGCCGGCAGGAGCAGCGACCGGACGGCCGGCCACGGGCCCTGGTCCCAGCCGGCGAAGCCGCCCGACTGGAGCCAGCCCAGGCGCACCGAGAAGAGCAGGATCAGCAGCAGGCCCAGCCAGAACGAGGGCACCGCGATGCCGACCTGGGAGAGGACCATCGTCAGGTAGTCGCCCAGGCGGCGGTGGCGCGTGGCGGCGTAGAGGCCGAAGGGCACGGCCAGCAGGACCATGATCAGCGCGGCCATGAGCATGAGGGGCAGGGTGACCGGCAGGCGGCTCAGGATCAGCTGGCCGACCGGCACGTCGTACTGGATCGAGGTCCCCAGGTCGCCGCCGAGCGCGCGACGGACCCAGTCGAGGTACTGCACCAGCAGCGGCCGGTCGAGCCCGAGCGCCTGGCGCAGGCGGGCGGTGGCCTCGGGGCTCCCCTCGGTGCCCATGATGACCAGGGCGGGGTCGCCGGGCAGCACGCGGATGGCGACGAAGACGAGCAGCGAGACGAAGAAGAGCGTGGCGGCGAAGGCCGCCAGGCGTCTCAGGACGTAGCGTCGCACGCGGGGCCGGCGCTCAGGCGGACGGGGACGGCTCCATCTCGGCCCGGCCGTCGAGCAGACGCCAGACCCCGGCCGCCCGCGCCTCCTCGGCGACCCCGGCGGCGACCCGCTCCCCGGCCACGACCGGCACGACCGGCCGCCCGGTGGCGCGCTCGAGCAGGCGGGCTCGCGCCACGGCCCGGCGCAGGTCCTCGGGGTCGACCACGACCGAGACCTCGGCGAGGGCGTAGGCCTCGCGCTGCTCGCGCCGGCCGCGGACCACCACGTCCGCCAGGAGGATCTCGGCCCGCTCGTCCTCGGTGATGGCCCCGGCCTCGACCGCTGCATCCAGCATCGGCGCCAGCTCGCCGTGGTCCACCAGCCGGGCCCTCGCTAGGATGCGGTGGAAGACGCTCGAGGCTCGCTCGCGATACCAGCGCTCCAGGTCCCGGCCCTCGAGGCGCCCCGGGCGGTCGTCGGTCCGGCGCTGCGCCACGGCCAGCGCCCGGACCTGCTCGGTCAGGTCGCGCACCTGCTGGGCCAGCTCGCGCACCTGCGCGGTGAGGTCGTCGACCCGCGCGGTCAGGCTGGCCTGCCCGGCCGCCAGCTCCCGCACCTGACGCGCCAACTCGCGGACCTCGGCAACCAGGCTGGCGTGCCCGGCCGCCAGCTCCCGCACCTGAACGGTCAGGGCGGCAACCTGGTCGGCGAGGCCGCGCACCACCTCGGGGAGGGCCAGCAGCTCGTCGGTCAGCAGCAGCCGGCGGAGCTCGGCCCTCCACTCGGCGCGCCTCTCGAGCGCCCGGACCAGGTCCTGGAAGTCGCGGACGGTGAACGGCATCCCGAAGGGCAGTCTAGCACCCGTGGCGCCGCCCGCGGCCCGGCGGGCACCGGGAGCGGGCGCCGGCCGCGGCCGGGTTCAGCCCGCCGGCGGGACGGCCGCGCGGCAGCGGTCGAGCACGAACCGCGCGTCGGCCAGGGCCTCGGCGGCGTCGGCGGCCGTGTAGAGCTGCTCGGGCGGCGCCCCGACCGCCTCGTCCCCGTAGAAGGCCACCTCCCGCTCGCCGCGCAGCCGGCGCGAGATCGAGACGAGCCGGTCCAGCTCCTCGACGACGGCCTTGGGCAGCCGGTCCGCAGCCTGCCGCAGGAACACGCCGACGTCGTGGACTCGGGGCACCTCGACGGCGGCCGCTCGGAGCACGGCCTTGAGCGCCCGCTCCACGCTCTCCTGGGCGCGGCGGACCGCGAGGTGCCAGGCGCCAGCCTGGCGGTGGCGCTCGGCCTCCTCCAGGATGAGGGCCGCCTGAGCCAGGTAGGCCCGGGCCATCTCCGCCGAGGTCACAGCTCGACGACCTCCCCCGGCGCCAGATCCGGCTTCAGCACCCAGTACCGCACGCGGCCGAGCGTCCGGCGCTCGGCGCCGAGCTCCGCCAGCCGACGTCGCAGGCGCGCCAGCACGCCGGCGAAGAAGCCGTCGCGGTCGTAGAGCAGGCGGGCGTCCTCGACCATGTCGAGGTAGAGCGGCACCGTGCGCCGGGCCTCGGCGCGAGTCTTGACGACGCGCGAGAGCCGCGTGTGGATCCCATGGCCCCTCAGCCGTTCGAGCTCGGGCTCGAAGGCGGCGTCCGCCTGCTCGAGGAGACGCAGGCGCGCGAACCGCCCGGCCGGGAAGTCCTCGCCCACGATCAAGAGGTCCAGGTCCGAGTCGGGACGGGCGTCGCCTCGAGCGACCGAGCCGAAGAGGACGACGGAGACCAGGCGGTCGCCGAGGTGCTCCTCCAGCAGCGCGGCATACCGCTCCGCCGCCGCCCCGAGCGCCCCGGCGACCTCCGCCGAACGCACTACTTCGCCCAGGACACCTCGGACAGGTCGGCCGACGGCACCGGCAGGTCCTTCCAGAGGCCCTGCACCCCCTTCTTGGCCACCGCCAGCCGCGGGTGCATATAAAGGAAGACCACCGGGGCGTCCTCGGCCAGCATCCGCTGCATCCGCACGTAGAGCTCGCGCCGGGCCTTGTCGTCGAGCGTCGTCTCCGACTTCTGGTAGAGCTCCTGGAAGGCCGGGTTGTCGTACCGGAAGTAGTATTTCGGGTTGGCGTAGTTGCCGATGTCCCAGGACTCGGCGTGGCCGATGATGGTCAGGTCGTAGTCGGGCTCCTTGCACCCGGAGGCCGGCCGGCAGAAGACGCGGTCGAGCCACTGGCTCCACTCGATCTGCTCGATGCGGACCTTGACGCCCACCTTGCTCAGGTGGTCGGCGATGATCTCGCCCGTCCGGACCGTGTAGTAGTACTGCGGCGCCACCTTGAGCACCGTCTCGAAGCCGTTGGGGTAGCCGGCCTCGGCCAGCAGCTTGCGGGCCCGGGCCGGGTCGTAGGGCAGGACGTTGGACACGTCGACGAAGTAGGGGTTCAGGGGGTCGACGTTCGAGCCCAGGATCCGGCCCATGCCGAACATGGCGCCCTTGAGGACCTCGGCCTTGTTGATGGCGTGGGTGATCGCCCGCCGCACCCGGACGTCGGTGAACGGCTTGCGGGCGTTGTTCATGGCCATGACGACGTCGTTGGTGGTGTCGCCGACGATGACCTGGAAGCGCGGGTCCTGGCGGAGGTCGGCCACGTGCTCGGGTCCGAGGCCGAAGAGCGAGGCGTCGATGTCGCCGGCCTTGAGCGCGGCCACCACCGCGTTGGGGTCGGGGATGAAGCGGAAGGTCACCCGGTCCAGGTGTGGCAGGCCCTTGACGTGGTAGTCGGGGTTGCGGACGAGCGTGATGCGGTCGCCGCGCACCCACTCGCCGAAGCGGTAGGGGCCGGTGCCGACCGGCGCGCTCTTGAGGGTGTCCACCGCCTCGCGCGGGTAGATGACCGAGCCCTGGCGGGCCAGGTTCAGCAGGAAGTTGGCGTCCGGGCGCTTGAGGGAGAAGGTGATCGTGTAGTCGTCGCGGACGATGATGTCGCCGATCGCCTCGTAGTAGCGCGGGTAGGGGTGCTTGGTGGCCGGGTCCATCGCGCGCTCGATGACGAACTTGACGTCGGCCGCCTTCATCTCCCGCCCGTTGTGGAACTTGACGCCGCGCTTGAGGAAGAAGGTGAAGTTGCGGTTGTCGGTCGTGTGCCAGCGCTCGGCCAGCCAGGGCACCAGCCGGCCGTGCCGGTCCACCTTCACCAGCGCCTCCTGCACGTTGTAGAAGATCACGGCCGCGGTGGCCGAGGCCGGGGT
>DATLZL010000393.1:0-3320 GCA_035574035.1 Binatia bacterium
CACCGCGACGGCACCTGCGGGCCCGGCGCAGGCCTGGCGGGCGGAGCGGCGACCCCGCTGACCGCTCCCGGGCGACGCTCCGCCCGGCCGCCGGGCAGCTGAGACGATCTGTCTAGACGGTCGGCACGAATTGCCGACCCAAAGTCGGCCGGTGATTCGCTGCCGCGACGCGTAACGATCGCCGGAGTCGGCCGTCATTCCACACGCTTGCACCCCTTCCCGCCGCTCGGCCCCGGCCGGACGCCGTCAGGCCCGCTCTTTGCATCAGCCGCCTGGTGAGCGACCTCGCCAGTCGAAGGAGGAAGCGGATGAGACTGACCCAGGCCGAGCGACGGCGTGTGTACCTCGCGCAGATGGCGGCCCGCCAGGCGATGTTCGAGCGCCTGCAGCGTGAGGCCGCCGTGGCCACCGACCGTGCCGAGCAGGGCCGGCGACGCCGGGTGGCCGGGATGCTGTTCACCGCCCTCTTGCTCGGCGGCGGCCTGCTCGTCTGGGGCATTCTCGACTTCAACCCGCCGACGTCGCTCGAAGCGCTGCTGCCGCGCCTCTGACGCCGGAGCGCGCGGGCCCTCCGCGCCTCCCGACCGGCCGTAGTATCATGGCGCCTCGCAACGGAGGCGCCCCTTGAACCCCACGTTCGCCGCGCTCACCGTGGGCCGCAAGGTCGCCGTGGCCAAGACCATCGGCGAGAGCGACGTCTACCTCTTCGCCGGCGTCACCGGTGACTTCGCGCGCAACCACGTCGACGAGGAGTTCATGCGCGGAACGCGCTACGGACGCCGCATCGCCCACGGCGCCCTCCTGGTGGGTTACATGTCGCGCGCCTCGACGGCGATCTGCGAGGGGTTGCCGGGCACGATCGTCTCCTACGGTTTCGACCGGATCCGGTTCCCGGCCCCCGCCTTCATCGGCGACACGGTGACGGTCACCTACGAGATCGTCGACCGCGACGAGGCGACGCTCAAGACCTTCGCCCGCGTCACCTGCACCACCCAGCGGGGTGACGTGGTGGCGGCCGCCACCCACATCCTCAAAGTCGTGGAATGACGCCGGCCCCTCCCCTGGAGGTCCTGGCCGGCGTCCGCGTCCTGTCCTTCACGCAGTTCCTGCTCGGGCCCTCGGGCGTGCAGTTCCTGGCCGACCTCGGGGCCGACGTGGTGAAGGTCGAGCCGCCCGGCGGGCGCCTCTGGGAACGCAACTGGTCGGGCGCCAACCACTTCCTGGGCGGCGTCAGCGTCTTCTTCCTCTCGACCCACCGCAACCAGCGCAGCCTCGCGCTCGACCTCAAGCACCCCGAGGGACAGGCGGTGGCCCGCCGGCTGGTCGAGCGGGCCGACGTGCTGGTGCAGAACTTCCGCCCCGGCGTCATGGCCCGCTTCGGCCTGGACTGGGACTCGGTGCGGGCGCTCAACCCGCGACTGATCTACGTCTCGGCCTCGGGCTACGGCATCGCCAGCCCGTACCGCGAGCGGCCGGGACAGGACCTGCTCATGCAGGCCGTCTCGGGGTTGGCCCGCATTTCCGGCCGCACCGGCCAGCCCCCGGTCCCGGTGGGCACGGCGGTGGTCGACCAGCACGGAGCCGCGCTGCTGGCGCTCGGCGTGCTGGCGGCGCTGCTCGAGCGCCAGCGCACCGGCCGGGGTCTGCACGTCGACGTCAGCATGATCCGGGCCGCGCTCGACCTCCAGATGGAGGTGATCGCGTATCACCTGAACGGCGCCCCGCTCGCCCGACCTGCGAGCGGGCTGGCCTCGAGTTTCCATCCCGCGCCGTACGGCATCTACGCCACCGCCGACGGGCACCTGGCGCTCTCCCTGTCGCCGCTCGACGCCCTGGCCGACGCGCTGCCGCTGCCGGCGCTCAAGGCCTATGCCACCGAACGGTGGCCGTTCGAGCGCCGGGAGGAGATCGCCCGCCTGCTGGAGCCCGTCCTGCGGCAGCGGACGACCGCGGAGTGGCTGGAGCGCTTGACCCCCGCCGACATCTGGGTGGCCCCCGTGCTCGACCACGCCGGGACCTTCGCCGACCCCGCCGTGCAGGCGGCCGACCCGGTCCAGGAGTTCGACCACCCCGTGGCCGGGCGGGTGCGGATGTTGCGCTTTCCCATCGAGCTCTCGACCGGGCGGGCCGGCGTCCGCCGCCGGCCGCCGCTGCCGGGCGAGCACACCGAGGAGATCCTGGCCGAGGCCGGCTACGATGCCGCCGAGATCCGGCGCCTGCGCGAGGCGAAGGTTCTCTGATGCTCGACCTGCTGATCCGCGGCGGCGAGGTCGTCACGCCCCAGGGCGTCGGGCGCTGGGACATCGCGGTGCAGGGCGAGCGGATCGCGGCGCTGGCGGCGCCGGGCACCTTCCGCGAGGCCGCCCGCGTGCTCGACGCCGCCGGCAAGGTCGTCGTGCCGGGCGGCGTGGATCCCCACACGCACCTCGCGCACCCCATCATGAGCCACCCCGACGAGCCCGGCCTCACGCTGGGGCCCGAGGACGACACGCTCGGCATGCTCTTCGGCGGCACGACCACCCACATCGACTTCGCCTACGTCCGGCCGGGCGGGGACATCGCCACCGCGCTCGAGCAGCGGAGCGCGCGCTGGAAGGGTCAGTCCTACACCGACTACTCGTTCCACGTCGTCCTGGCCGGCGCCCTGCCGCTCAAGGCGTTCGAGGCCATCGGCGAGGCCGTCCAGCAGGGGTTCCCCTCGTTCAAGGTCTTCACGACCAACATCCTGCCGCCCCACCCCCGGCGCCCCGGCAACCGGATCGACTTCGGGCGGATCCAGTACGCGATGGAGCGGATCGCCCGCGCCGGCGGCCTGCTGGCCGTGCACGCCGAGGACGAGGACGTGGTGCAGTTCATGTACGAGCGCTTCCGCGAGGAAGGGCGGCTTCAGGGCGAGAACCTCCACCTGGTCCACAACGCGCTCTCCGAGGCGCTGGCCTTCCGGCGCACCATCGCCGTCGCCCGCCACACCGGGTGCGCCGTCTACTTCGTGCACACCTCGGCTCGCGAGGGGGTGGAGGCGGTGCGGGAGGCGCGGGCCCAGGGCCTGCCCGTCTACGGCGAGACGCTCCACCAGTACGCGTGCTTCAACGCCGAGTTCTACCGGACGCCGCGGGGGTTCTGCGCCCACACCTACCCGTCCCTGAAGTCGGCCGAGGACCAGCAGGCGCTCTGGGACGGCCTGGTGCGCGACGGGCTCTCGACGCTGGCCACCGACGAGTACCCGACGAGCCTGGCGGTCAAGCTCAAGGGCCGGACGATCGAGGACGTCACCGGCGGCAACCTGGGCGCCGAGGCCCGGATGGGCATCGCCTGGACGG
>DATLZL010000394.1:0-10464 GCA_035574035.1 Binatia bacterium
GGAGCCAGCGGCCCTGGCCGAAGAGCCGCGCGGTGACCAGTCCCAGCCCGAACGCGCTCGGCAGGTAGCCGGCGAGCGGCAGCGCCAGGCAGAACAGGCTCATCGCGACGGCCAGACTCCCCACCCGGGCCGCCGCCGACCCCGACCACGGACCGGGCATGCGAGCCGGCGTCCGGCGGGCCTCGATACCGGTCGCCAGCGCGGCGACCAGCATCAGCCCGCCCGCGGCGAGCGGGAACAGCCCCGGGCCCGGTTGCTCCACCGTCCCGGCCGGCAGCCGGGCCGCCAGCACGAGGTAGACGGCGGCGACGCCCAGAGCCGCGAGCGTCACTTCTTGCCGAGCCCCAGCCGGCGGATGAGCACCTCGTTCTTGCGGTACGAGTCCCACAGCTCCTGTCGCAGCGGCTCCGGCCCCTTGGACTCGATCACGTAGCCGCGCTGCTTCGCCATCGCCACGAAGCTCGGCTCCTCCAGCGCCTTGCGGGCGGCGTCGTGGATCACCTGGACGATCGCCGGCGGTGTCCCCCGGGGGGCGATCAGCAGGTAGTAGACGCCGAGCGTCAGGTCGTGGCCGAGCTCGCGGAACGTCGGGGCGTCGGGAAAGAGCGGGTTGCGCTGCTCCTGGTACACGGCCAGCACCCGCACCTTGCCGGCCTGGACGTGGGGCAGGACCTCGGAGGGATGCGCGTTCAGGCCCTCGATGTGGCCGCCGAGCAGCGCCGGCACCGACTCGGCGCCGCCGGCGAAGGGCACGTGGGTGAGGTCCACGCCGGCCTCGGCCTTCAGCATCTCCAGGTTGAGGTGCAGGATGGTGCCGATGCCGGGGCTGCCGACCCGCAGCCGGCCGGGGGCGCTGCGGGCCATCTGGAGGAACTCGCGCATCGTCTTCGCCGGGTGGTCGGCCCGGACCGCGAACACGATCGGCAGGTTCACCAGCTTGATGATCGGTTCGTAGTCGTCGGGGCCCCGGTAGGGCAGGTCGGTGCGGTGGGGCTGGACCGTCAGCACGGCGACCGCGCTGATCCCGATGGTGTAGCCGTCGGGACGGGCCTGGACGACCTCGGCGTTGCCGATGGTCCCGGCCGCGCCCGCGCGGTTGACGACGGTGATCGGTCGCGGGAAGTGCGGCTTCATCGCCTCCACCAGGTGGCGGGCCACGATGTCCATGGCGCCGCCGGCCGGGAATGGACAGATGAGCGTGACCGGGCGCTCCGGGTAGGCGGCGGCGACCGGCGTGACGAGGAGGGCGAGCGCGAGCAGCGCGACCGAGGACCGGACGAGGTGGACCATGCGCGTTCCTCCCTGAGGGTTCACGGTTCGCCGGCGGGCGCCTGAGCCGGTGTCCAGCCCCGCGCGCGCCGGAGGGCGGGGAGGAGGACGGCCAGGAGCCCGGCGGCCAGGAGTGCCAGCGTCAGCGGGCGCCCCAGCACCACCGAAGGGTCCCCGCGGGCCATGAACAGCGTCTGCCGCAGCGTCTTCTCCATCATGGGGCCGAGCACGAGGGCGAGCACGATGAGGGCCGGCTCGAACCCCCGGCGGCGGAGCGCCCAGCCGAGGACACCCATGACGACCAGCACCCAGAGGTCGAGCACGCTGTTGTTCACCGAGTAGGTGCCCACCATCGCCAGCAAGACGATCAGCGAGACGAGCAGCGACTGCGGCAGCCGGAGCAGGCTCACGAAGAGGCCGATGAGAGGCAGGTTGAGGACCAGCAGGATGACGTTGCCGACGTAGAGGCTGGCCGCCACGCCGAAGAAGAGGTCCGGGCGCTGGGAGGCCAGGAGCGGACCGGGCTGCACGCCGTGGATGACGAGCGCGGCCAGCAGCAGCGCCGTGGCCGGGGCGAACGGCACCCCGAGGGCCAGGAGCGGCACCAGGGCTCCGGCGGTGGCGCCGTTGTTGGCCGCCTCCGGGCCGGCCACGCCCTCGATCGCCCCGTGGCCGAACTCCTGCGGGCGCCGGGCCAGGCGTCGCTCGACCGCGTAGGAGAGGAACGTCGACAGGACCGCCGCCGGCCCGGGCACGAGCCCGAC
The DNA here is from genome assembly GCA_035574035.1 of Binatia bacterium. Taxonomy (GTDB): domain Bacteria; phylum Methylomirabilota; class Methylomirabilia; order Rokubacteriales; family CSP1-6; genus DATLZL01. The sequence continues at coordinate 2,034 of DATLZL010000394.1, forward strand.
CACGAACCCGAGCGCGGAGCCCCGCAGCATGGGGGCCAGCGAACGCCGCCACTCCTCCCCGGACGGCAGCAGTTCCCGGAGCCTGACGCTGGACACCCGGGGCAGCCGCCCTCGCTGCTCGGCCAGGGTCAGGATCTCGGCGATGCCGAAGAGCCCCATCGCCACCGGAACCAGCTCGATGCCCTGCGAGAGCTGGAGCGACCCGAACGTGAACCGGCTCACTCCGGACATCGGCTCCATCCCGACCGTCCCGAGCGCCAGGCCCAGTCCGACCATGAGCGCCGCCCTGGGCAGCGAGGTGCCGGACAGGCGCGAGAGCACCGCCAGTCCGGCCACCGTGAGGGCGAAGTACTCCGGAGGCCCGAAGTGCAGTGCGGCGTCGGCCAGCCAGCGGCCGACGAAGACCAGCCCGACCACGCCCAGGGTGCCGGCCACGAACGAGCCGACCGCGCTGACGGCCAGCGCCGCGCCGGCCCGACCGCGGCGGGCCATCTGGTAGCCCTCCAGGCAGGTCACCACCGAGGCGGCCTCGCCGGGGACATTCACGAGGATCGAGGTCGTCGAGCCGCCGTACATCGCCCCGTAGTAGATGCCGGCGAACATGATGAGGGCCGCCGTCGGGTCGAGGGCGAAGGTGGAGGGCAGCAGCAGCGCCATGGCGCCGATGGGACCGATCCCGGGCAGGACGCCCACGACCGTCCCCACCAGCACGCCCACGAAGCAGGCGAGCAGGTTGGCCGGCGCGAGCGCGACCCCCAAGCCGTAGAGCAGGCCTTCGACGGCGGTCATCGGCGATTCAGCGGCCGCCACCCTAGCGCGTGGCATGTGTCCTCGGCAAGGGCGGGTGTCTCAGGCCCGGCGGTATCGGCCGGCAGAGGCGCCGGGGCACGCGCCGCCGGCGGCGGGGCGGGGAAGGGCGCACCCCGCCGGCTGCCGCTCCTGCGCCGAATGGCTGTCCTGGCGCGTCGGGCCGGCGCGGGTCTCGACCTCGCCTGCGTCATCGACGTGCGGCACCCGCTGGCTGGGGCGGTCCGTCGCCGGCGTTTCCGCCGAAACGTGGGGCAGCCGCCTACCGGCGGGCTGCACCCCCGGGCCGCGTCGATGAGTCGAGCACCTGGCGCGGGATGATCAGGCGGGCGGCCATGACCGGCCGGGGCGAGGTGCCGATGCGCAGCTCGCCGACGATGCTGAGCAGCATGTAGGCCTCGCGGCGGTCCATCCCGGTGCGGGCGACGGTGTAGTCGACCGCCGCCCGGGCGGCGTCCTCGGTCGCGGCCTCGACGGTCGGACCGAAGCCCAGCACCTGCACGGTGCCGTCCACCTCGATCACCGGGCGCTCGGGGGCCCGGCCCTTCTCGAGCGTGATGCGCGCCCGAACGGTGCAGTCGCACTCCACGCCCGTGCCGCAGATGATGCCGTCGCTGATGGCGGCGTGGGGGTCGGCGAAGAACACGAGCGCGCCGGGGACGAGCACCGGCAGGTGGATCCGGCTGCCGGCCCGGACGTCCTTCTGGTCGAAGTCGCCCCCGTAGGGGCCGGCGTAGGCGGGCCGGTAGCCCTCGACCGGCATCGTGGAGACGGTACCGAGGTTCGGGCAGAGCGGCAGCGGGATGCGGCCCCCGAACCACGCGTGGCCGTCCTTGACGGGACATGCCAGCGCGACCGGGTCGCGGAACTCCTGCCGGAGCACGCCGAAGTCGCGGAGGATGGCCGTCTTGCCCTCGCCGTGGGGCGTGATCTCGAGCAGGTCGACGAGCACGCCGTCGCCGGGCTCGGCTCCGCGGACTTTCACCGGCCCCGCGATCGGCGCCAGCGGGTGGCCGTCGCAGGCCGGCGTGAAGGGCGTGGGGACCTCGCGGACGTCGGGCACGTCGGCGAAGGCGCCGCGCACCTCCAGCGTCAGTTCCTGGCCGGAGTCGATCTCGAAGGCCGGCGGGGTTTGGGGATTGACGTCGAACAGGTACCAGGTCTTCATCGGATCAGTCCTCCGGGAACGAGACGACCGGGTTGCCGGCGACGGTGTTGTTGCCGATGCGCTGACTCGGCGCCTCCTCGGCGCGGTCGCGGATGACCTTGGCCGGGCTCAGCGCGTCCTCGTGCTGGGCGGCCGGCGTCCGGCGGGCGGGGCTGTCGGGGCTCTCCAGAGGGACCATACGCGCCTCCTCCGCCGCCACGCCGCAAGCCCGGTGCCAGCGCTTCACGGGACGACGGCCGCGGCCGCCCGGCTCTCGATGCGCGGGATGCGCACGAGGGGCACGAGGAGGAAGGCGGTGGCGGTGAGCGCGGCCGAGACCAGGACCAGCGGCGTGTAGCCGAGCCAGTCGTAGAGGTACCCGCCGGTGACCTGCGAGATCTGCACGCCGCCGTTGTAGACCGACATCAGGAGCGCGAAGAACGTGGCCTCCACGCCCCGGGGACAGGCCTTGGCGGCCAGGTCGAGGAAGGCCAGCTGGGTGATCATCCCCACGCAGCCGAACACGAGGTCGATGGCGACGGCGGAGGCGCGGTCGCGGTAGAGCAGGTAGGCGAGCGTGCCGACCACGGCGATGACGATGGCCAGGCGGATCAGGCGCTCGAGCGGCACGCGCCGGGACAGCGGGGCGTAGATGACGGCGCCCGCCACCGCCGCCGCCGCCGAGAGCGCGCCCAGGAGCCCGATGAACTGCTGGCTGAAGCCCAGCCGGTCGGTCTGGTAGTAGAGCAGGGCCGGTCCGAACGAGGGGCTGAAGGTGAAGAACAGGATGAAGCCGGCCACCACCCAGACGTCCCGGTCGCCCAGCGCGCCCCGCACGGCCACCCACGTCCGGCGGACGGTCTCCCGCTCGGCCGTCGCCGGCGCCTCCTGGACGAAGAGCGTGACCAGGGTCAGCGTGACGAGCGGGAACAGGGCGGCGATGCCGAAGGCCAGCGCCAGGCGCCGGTGCTCGGCCAGCCAGCCGCCCAGGAGGCCGACGACGATCGTCGAGGTGTAGATGGCGGCCCACTGGACGGACTGAAAGGCGCCGGTGAGGCCGCGCGGCCGGCCGTTCTCGACCATGAGCGCGTCCACCAGGACGTCGGTGAAGGCCAGGCCGAGGCCCATGGCGGTGAAGAACAGCGCCATCCGCCCGTAGCCGTGGTCGCCGCCGGCCAGGGCCAGGCCGCAGGCGGCGGCCAGCCCGGAAGTCAGAATGAGGTAGCTCTTGCGCCGCCGGCCGAAGAGCGGCACGAAATCGGAGACGAGCCCGTAGACCGGCTTGACGAGCCAGGGGACGGTGGTGATCGAGAAGAAGGTCGCCACCTGACCGGCGCCCAACCCCTGGTCCTTGAACGTGATGGTGATGGTCTGGTTGGGCAGGTACCACATGCCCTGCGCGAAGTAGACCATCGCGAACAGCACGGCCAGGCGCTGGGCGTCGGGGGCCTGGAAGGGGTGCAGCCGGCGGAGCCGGTCGAACATCGCCCGCCCATGATACCGTTGGGGCGTGCTGCGCTCGGTCTGCCCCCACGACTGCCCCTCGGCCTGCGCCCTCCTGGTGGACACCGCCGAGGGCCGCCTGGTCACGGTCACCGGCGACCCCGACCACCCCTTCACCCAGGGCGTCATCTGCGGCAAGGTGCGGGCCTACGCCGAGCGCGTGCACTCGCCGCTCCGCGTGCTCCACCCGCTGCGCCGGGTGGGGCCCAAGGGCGAGGGACGGTTCGAGCGCATCGGGTGGGAGGAGGCCGTGGCCGAGATCGCCGCCCGCTGGCGGGCCATCATCGCCCGCCACGGTGCCGAGGCGATCCTGCCGTTCTCCTACGCCGGGACCATGGGTCAGGTCCAGTACTACGCCGGTCACCCGCTCTTCCACGCCCTCGGCGCGAGCCGTCTGGATCGGACGATCTGCATCTCGACCGCGTACGCCGGCTGGATGGCCACGGTGGGCGCCGTCACCGGCAACGACTCCGAGCAGATGGTCGGCGCCGACCTGGTCGTGCTCTGGGGCATCAACGCCGCCTACACGTCGGTGAACGTCATGACGCTGGTGAAGCAGGCCCGCCAGCGCGGAGCGTGGGTGGTCTGCATCGACCCCTACCGGACGGCGACCGCCGAGCAGGCCGACGAGCACCTCATGATCCGGCCGGGCACCGACACTGCGCTGGCCCTGGCCGTCATGCACGTGCTGGTCGGCGAGGGCCGGGTGGACCACGACTACATCGCGCGGGCCACGGTGGGCTACGAGCGGCTGGCCGAGCACGTCAAGGCCCACCCGCCGGAGTGGGCGGCCGGGATCACCGGCCTGCCCGCCGACCGGATCCTCGCCTTCGCCCGCCGCTACGGCGCCTCGCCGCGGTCGTTCATCCGGGTCGGCATCGGGCTCTCGCGCCACCTGAACGGCGGCATGGCCTGCCGGACCATCGCCTGTCTGCCGGCCCTGACCGGCGCCTGGGCCGACCCGCACGGCGGCGCCCTGCTCTCCTCGGGCGGCGCCTTCGGCACCGGCCACCGGGTGCTGGAGCGTCCGGACCTGATGCCCACGCCCGCGCCGCGGACGATCAACATGATCCACCTGGGCCGCGTGCTGACCGATCCCGGCCTCGACCCGCCGATCATGGCGCTCTACGTCTACAACTCGAACCCGGCCGCGGTGTGTCCGGACCAGACGCGGGTGCTGGCCGGCCTGGCCCGCGAGGACCTCTTCACGGTGGTGCACGAGCAGGTGCTGACCGACACCGCCCTCTACGCCGACCTCGTGCTGCCGGCCACCATGTCGCCGGAGCACGAGGACGTCTACCGCTCGTACGGTCACTTCCACCTGCAGCTGGCCCGGCCGGTGCTGGCGCCGCCCGGCGAGGCCCGGTCCAACTGGGAGGTCTTCGGGATGCTCGCGCGCGCTCTCGGCGTGGACCGGGAGCACTACGCCAAGTCCCCGGAGGCGCTGATCCGGGAGTTCCTGGCCGCCGGCGGCCCGCCGACGGCCGGCATCACCTACGAGCGGCTCCTCGCCGAGGGCTCGGTGCGCCTGGCGCTGCCGCGCCCCTACCGGCCGTTCGCCGAAGGCGCCCCGACGCCGTCGGGCAAGATCGAGCTCTACTCCGAACGCCTGGCCCGGCAAGGCCGGCCGCCGCTGCCCACCTACGTGCCGCTGGCCGAGGGCCCGGAGAACCGGGAGCTGGCCGCGCGCTACCCGCTGCAGTGCATCGTGCCGCCCAACCGGTTCTTCCTGAACTCCTCCTTCAGCCAGTCCGAGCGGCTCCGCCGCCGGCAGGGGACGCCGACCGTGATGCTGGCCCCGGCCGACGCCGCCGCCCGCGGCATCGCCGACGGCGACGCGGTGCGGGTCTTCAACGACCGCGGCGCCGCGCGGTTCACGGCCCAGGTGAGCGACCGCACGCGTCCGGGCGTGGCGGTGATCGAGGGGCTCTGGTGGCACCGCTTCCACCCCGGCGGCCGCAACGTCAACGTGCTGACCGCCGACGCCGTCACCGACCTCGGCGACGGCCCCGCCTTTCACTCGAACCTGGTCGAGGTCGAGCGCGTCTGACCGGGGCCGGCGCCCCGCCTATCCCTTCACCGACCCCGCGGTCAGGCCGACGACGTAGTAGTCCATGAAGAAGACGTACATGATCACCACCGGCAGGGCGCCGGCCACGGCGCCGGCCATGATGCCGCCCCAGTGGAAGACGTCGCCGCGGATCATCTCGGCCGCCATCCCGACGGTGACCGTCTTGGTCACGCTGGCGTTGGTGAAGGTCAGCGCGTAGAGGAACTCGTTCCAGGCCAGCGTGAAGGCGAAGAGCATGGCGCAGACGATGCCCGGCACCGCCACCGGGATGACGATCCGGAACAGGATGCCGAGCCGGCCGCAGCCGTCCACCAGGGCGCATTCCTCGATTTCCCGCGGCACGGTTTTGAAGTAGCCGAGCAGCAGCCAGGTGCAGAACGGGATGAGGAAGGTCGGGTACGTGAGCACCAGCGCCCCCAGGCTGTCGATGAGGCCGAGCCAGGTCACGATCTGGGTGAGGGGCAGGAAGAGCAGCGTCGGCGGCACCAGGTAGGTGATGAAGACGGCGATGCCGAACGTCCGCGCCCCCGGAAACCGCAGGCGGGCCAGGCTGTAGGCGGCCAGGATGCTGATCGCCACCGAGATCGCCATGGTGAGCGAGGCGACCACCAGGCTGTTGGCGAGCCAGCGCGGGAAGTTCGTCTTGAAGAACAGGTGGCGGAAGTGCTCGAGCGACACCCCGTCCCGGATCCAGAACGGGATCGCCTGCAGGTCGTAGAGCTCGCGGTCGGTCTTGAACGCCGTCAGGACCATGAAGTAGATCGGGAACAGGATGAAGAAGAGGTAGGGGACGAGACCCACGTGGTCCCGGAGGCCGGCCCGCCTAGGCATGCCGCGTCTCCTCGCGCTGCAGGTAGTGGAGCTGCAGCACCACCACCGCCACCAGCACCGGGAACATGAAGAGCGAGACCGCCGCGCCCCGGCCCAGCTGCAGGCTCTCGAAGGCCAGCGCGTGGGAGAGGGTGGCGAAGAGGTGGGTGGACTCCTGGGGGCCGCCGCGGGTGAGCACGTAGACGATGTTGAAGTCGGCGAAGGTGAAGATCGTGGAGAAGAGAACCACCACCGCCAGCACCGGCCGGAGCAGCGGGTAGGTGACGTACCAGAACCGGCCCCAGCGGCCGGCCCCGTCCACCGCCGCCGCCTCGTAGAACTCGGTCGGGATGGCGGTGAGGCCGGCCAGCACGGTGACGGCGAAGAACGGCAGCCCCCGCCAGATGTTCACCACGATGACCGCCGCCATGGCCAGGGTGGGGGAGCCGAGCCAGTTGACCTCCAGCGGCCCCAGCCCCAGCGGGGCCAGCAGCACCCGGTTGAGGGTCCAGGTGATGACGCTGTAGAGCGAGTCGTACATCCAGAGCCACCCGAGCGTGGAGAGCGCGGTGGGGATGACGAACGGCAGCAGGACCAGCCCGCGGACCAGGCGCTTGAGGCGCAGCCGGCGGTAGAGGATCAGGGCCAGCATCACGCCCAGCACCGTCTTGACCGTCACCGCCACCGTCGTGAACACGATGGAGTTCTGGAGGGTCTGCCGGAAGGTGCCGTCGGCCAGGAGGGCCTGGAAGTTCGCCAGGCCGACGAAGCCGCCGCCGCGGCCGATCACGCTGCTGCTCAGGCTGTAGTAGATGGCCATCGCGAAGGGATAGGCCACGAGCAGCCCGACCCAGAGGAGGGCCGGCAGGACGAGCGCGATCCCGGTCAGCGACTCGGCGCGGCGGGCTACGAGGTCTCCTTGTAGATGCGGTGCATCTCCTGCTCCATCCAGCCGATCGCCTCCCGGACCGGCGTGCCGGTCACGGCCTTGGCCAGCATGTTGGGCAGGAGGTACTTGGCGTCCATCGCGCCGATGAACTGCGTGGGCGGGCCGGGCCAGCCCTGGGGCCGGGTGTAGGGCCCCTCCTTGGGCAGCAGCGTGAGCCTGGGGTCCCTCTTCCAGACATCGAGCCCCTCGAACCGCTTGAACGGGCTCATGCAGAACCCCTTGGCCGCCGTCAGCCAGGAAGCGAACTTGTCCTCCCGGTAGAGGAAGCGCAGGAAGTCCTTGGCCACGTCGATGTTCTTCGAGAACTTCCAGACGCCGAGCCCGTGGTGGAAGGTGCCCGCGAACCGCCCGGCGGGTCCGGAAAGCCCCTCGTGGTGGTCGATCTCCTGGGCGATCGGCATGTCCTTGTCCCGGGCGGCGAGGTAGATGCTCACCGGGTTGTAGACCCAGGAGCCCTTGCCGGAGAGGATGAGCCGGTTGTTGCCGGCGTCGTCCCAGGACAGGACCTCGGACGTCATGGCGTCCGTGTACAGCCGCTTGACGTACTCGACGAACTCCACGGTCTTCGGCGAGTTGATGGCGATCGTCCGGCCGTCGGCCTCGACCTCCTTGGCCCCGTAGCACCACATCACCGTCCGCCAGGACAGGATCGCGTCGGTGCAGTTGGAGATGGGGATGCCGACCGGGGCCCCGCGCCTCTTGAGCTCCGTCCCGGCCCGGTGCAGATCGTCCCACGTCCTGGGCACCGGCAGCCCGGCGGCCCGGAAGTGCTTGACGTTGTACGTGCCGACGAAGCTCAGCCAGTACCAGGGCGCCACCTTCCACTGGCCGTCGATGTGGAAGGTGGCCCGGTGGCCGGGGTAAACCTCGTAGCGCCGGCCGACGTCCTCGATCACGTCGTCGAGCGGCGCCAGGTTGCCGCGGTGCAGGTAGCCGAAGGCCTCCCACACGTTGACGAGGTCGTGACCGGCCTGGGCGGTGGCCTCGGCCGCCAGCTTGATCGGCACGTCGGTGACCTTGACGGTGTCGAAGCGGACGTCCACGCCGGCCTGCTTGCCGAACTCCTGCATGAGCTCGCTGAAGCGCTCGTCCCCGGAGGGCACGAAGAGACTCAGGGCGAGCGCGGTGAGCGTGCGGCGCTGGG
>DATLZL010000395.1:0-13920 GCA_035574035.1 Binatia bacterium
CCCTGTATGCTCTCGTCGAGGGTCATCGGCTCTCCTCCCCAAAGTGGTTTCCTTGCCGGGACTTCCACTCTGGGAAAGATAGGGCCGATGGCCCTCTGCGCGCTGCATCCAAAGTGTCAACACTAACTCGACTCGGGACACCCTAGTCGCGGTCGCCGGGGCCGGGCCCGCCCGCGCCAGTCCGATCCCAGCTCGCGGGGAGAGCCCTACCGCCCAGGGCCCGCGGGCGGCGCGACCCCGTCCAGGATCGCGACCGCGCGCGTCCAGCCGGCCGAGGCGCCGCGGATCTTCACCGGGAAGCAGGCGATGGTGAAGCCGTCGGGCGGCAGGGCCTCGAGGTTGTGCAGCTTCTCCAGGTGGCAGTAGCCGATCTCGCGGCCGGCCTTGTGGCCCTCCCAGATCAGCCGCGCGTCGCCCGTCTGCTTGAACTTCTCCCGGGTGTGCGCGAACGGTGCGTCCCACGACCAGGCGTCGGTGCCGGTCACGCGCACGCCGCGCTCGAGCAGGTAGAGCGTCGCCTCCCGGCCCATCCCGGCTCCGGCCGAGACGTACTCGGGCTTCCCGTAGGCCGAGCCGGCGCGGGTGTTGACCACCACGATCTCCAGCGGCCGCAGGCGGTGCCCGATGCGCTCGAGCTCGGCCTCGACGTCGCGCGCCGTCACCACGTACCCGTCGGGGAAGTGGCGGAAGTCGAGCTTGACGCCGGGCTGGAAGCACCACTCGAGCGGCACCTCGTCGATGGTGATGGCCCGCCGCCCGCGGTCCATCGTCGAGGCGAAGTGGTAGGGGGCGTCCAGGTGGGTGCCGTTGTGGGTCATCAGGCGGATCCACTCGAGAGCCCACCCCTCGCCGTCCGGCAGCTGCTCCGGGGTGAGGCCCGGGAAGAACGCACAGACGTCCCGGGCCGTCTCGCGGTGGGTCAGGTACTCGATCTTCGGCCCGTAGCCGGGCGGGTCGGAGACGACGTCGTTCTCGATCGGCATCGAGAGGTCGATGAGGCGTCGCACGGCGCTCGCTCCTCCGGCTACTGGTCGGCGACGCCGGGCGCGGCCGGCCCGCCGGCCGCCACCGTGACCGGTCCCCCGACCGGCTGTCCCGGGCGGTCGTCGGCCGAGCCCCCGGGCTCGAGCCAGGCCGGCGAGGCCGGGGCCAGCACGACCAGCGCGAACACCGCCGCCGCCAGAGCGAGGATCGCCAGGAGTGAACGCCGGAGGGTCATGGGCTCCTCCTTCAGGCCGCGCGGCGGCGCCGCACGGCCTCGGCCAGCTCGCGGAGCACCGGCACCGTCATCTCCCACCCCATGCAGCCGTCGGTGATCGACTGACCGTAGGTCAGCCGCCGGGGGTCGGTGAGGTCCTGCCGACCGTCGACCAGGAACGACTCCATCATCATCCCGGTGATGCCGGTCTCGCCCTGGGCCACCTGGGCCGCCACGTCCCGGACCACCGTCGGCTGGCGCCGCCAGTCCTTGCCGCTGTTGCCGTGGCTGGCGTCGATCATGAGCCGCGGCGGCAGCCCGGCGTCGCGCAGCGCGCTGAGCGTCTTCTGCACGCTGATGGGGTCGTAGTTGGGGCCGGTCGCGCCGCCGCGCAGGATCACGTGGCAGTCGGGATTGCCGCGGGTGGCGACGATGCCGGCCAGCCCCTGCTCGGTCACGCCCAGGAACCGGTGCGGGTGGGCGGCGGCCCGCACGGCATCGATGGCAATCTGCACGCCGCCGTCGGTGCCGTTCTTGAACCCCACCGGCATCGAGAGCGCCGAGGCCAGCTCGCGGTGGACCTGGCTCTCCGTCGTGCGGGCCCCGATGGCGCCCCAGGTGACCAGGTCGGCGATGAACTGGGGCGTGATGGGGTCGAGGAACTCGCAGCCGGCCGGCAGGCCGAGCTCCACCAGGTCGAGCAGGAGCCGGCGCGCCAGCCGCAACCCCTCGTTGATGGCGAACGAGCCGTCCAGGTGCGGGTCGTTGATCAGGCCCTTCCAGCCCACGGTCGTGCGCGGCTTCTCGAAGTAGACCCGCATGACGATGCGCAGGTCGGCGGCCAGTTCGTCGGCCAGCCGGCGCAGGCGTCGGGCGTAGTCCAGGGCCGCCACCGGGTCGTGGACCGAGCACGGCCCCACCACGACCAGGAGCCGGTCGTCGTGGAAGTTCAGGATGCGGATGACCTCCTCCCGGGCCCGGCTCACCACGACCGAGCCCTCCTCGCTCAGCGGCAGCTCCTCGAGCAGGATGGCCGGCGGCAGCAGCGGGCGGATGCTCTCGACGCGCAGGTCGCGGGTCTTCATGGGCGCCCATTGTACCCGGTCCCGTCAGCCGGCCCGGCGGGCCAGCACCACCAGACTGGCGCCGGCACGGCGCCCGACCCAGGAAGCGGCGAGCGCCCGGTCCAGACGGCGCAGCACCCGGTAGAGCGGGGCGGCCGCCGGACCGAGCCGCGGGCGGTGGAGGACCGTGGAGGGGATCAGGAGCGTCACGCTGTGCAGGCCCCACCAGCGCTCGGCGACCAGGCCGGCCTCGGCGAGCCAGCGCGCCAGCTCGGAGGCGGTGAAGAGCCGGAGCGTGCCGTAGCCCGGGTACGGCAGCCACGCACCCCGGCCCGGCGGGTCGGCGATCAGGCGCCACGCCTGCCGGGCCGTCAGCCCGTAGCCCAGGCGGTCGCCGGTGAGGGCGGACAGGAGCGACCAGGCCAGGTCCAGGCTCCAGCGGTGCTCGCACTCCACCAGCAGCCGACCGCCCGGCCGCAGCACGCGGCCGAGCTCGGTGAGCGCCCCGGCCGGGTCCTCGACGAAGGACAGCGTGCTGCCGCAGCAGACCGCGGCCTGGAAGGCGCCGTCCGCGTAGGGCAGCGCCCCCACGTCTGCCCCGGCGAGCCGCGGCCGGGCCAGGCGCCGGCACGCCGCGGCGAGCAGCGCCGGCGCCAGGTCCACGCCGTGGACTTCCCAGCCGAGCTGCTCGAGCACCCGGGCCTGGAACCCGGTACCGCACCCGGCGTCGAGCGCTCGCCGGTCGTCCGGGCCGGCCGGACCCAGGACGGCGGCCAGGAGGTCGTGCAGCACCGCGTAGTGGTGCTCGTACCAGGGCTCGAGCACGTCGTAGTCGGCGGCCATCGCGTCGAACAGCCGGGCGACGGCCGCGCGCCCGCCGGGTCTCATCGCGGTCCTTTCACCGACCGGTCCGCGCCGCGGCGCGATAGTATTCAACGCGCGAGCCGGCGCCGCGCGGTCCGGCGGCCCCGGGCGGACATCGACGACGAGCGGCGACGGTGCCCTCACCGCGTCGGCTCGCACGGGAGGCGGCATGGCGGCGGAACCGACGGAGCGCGCAGGACGGCGGGCGACCCGGACCCCGGGCCCACGCCGGCTTCCGATGGAGGTGGAGCCCGACGGGGGCGGCTCGGTGCGCCGGCTCCTGGAGCGGCTGCGCCGCTCCGCCTTCCAGGGCCGGCGGCTCGGCGAGGCCTTCGAGGTCTGGCGCCGCATGATCGACGGCGATTCGCTCATCGCGCTCGGCCTGGCCGGCTCGATGGCCAGCGCCGGGCTGTGGCCGCTGGTGGCCTGGCTCGTCGAGCGCGGCTACGTGGACGTCCTGGTCTCGACCTCGGCCAACATCACCGAGGACCTGCTGGACCTGCGCGGCGCGGCCCTGCACCAGGTCGACCCCGACCACGTGGACGACGCCGACCTCTGGGCCCGCGGCCTCTACCGGTTCTACGACCACGTCGTGAGCGCCGAGGACTACGACCGGATGGAGGACTTCACCAGCGGCTTCTTCGACCACCTGGCCAAGACCTGGCCCGAGCCCAGCATTCCGGGCGTGCTCTTCATGCGCGAGTTCGGCCGCTGGCTGGAGGCCCGCGGGCTCGGCCGCTCCATCGCCGCCACCTGCGCGCGCCACGGCGTGCCGCTCTTCGTCCCCGGCGCCCCCGACGGGCCGCTGGCCGAGGGGTACCGGGCGGCGGCGCGCCGGGGCCCGGTCGTCGACTTCTTCAAGGACTACGAGATCGCGCTGGCGATCATGAACCGGTTCATGGCCCCCGGGCCGGGGACGGCGGCGGTGTTCCTGGGCGGCGGCGTGCCGAAGGACTTCATCCAGATCACGGCCACCAGCGTCCACGCCCTGCGCGGCCGGGGCCCGGCCTGTCCGCACCGGGCGGCGGTCCAGATCACCACCGACAACACGGTCTTCGGCGGGCTGGGCGGCGCCAGCGTGGCCACCGAGGGCATCTCGTGGGGCAAGGAGGCGCCCGACGGCGACAACGTGATGGTCTTCGCCGACCTCACGATCGCGCTGCCGCTGATCTGTCAGGGCCTGGCCGAGCACTACGGGCCCGAGCACCGACGGGCCGCCCGGCCGGCGATCGCCGCCGCCACCGAGCCGCTGCTCGCCGGCTGACGCGCCGCTCGCGGGCGCGCCGCGGGTCAGAACCCCCAGAACACCGGCTCCGGTGTGAGCCGGATGCCGAACCGCCGCTCCACCGCGTCCTGGACGGCCCGCGCCAGCCGCACGACGTCCCCGGCCCGGGCGCCGTCGTGGGCCACGATGGCCAGCGCGTGCCGCGTGGACAGGCCCACCGGGCCGTCGCGGTAGCCCCGGCGGAAGCCGGCCCGCTCGATCAGCCAGGCGGCGGCCAGCTTGACCCGACCGTCGGGCTGCGGCCACCGCGGCATGGCGGCCTCGCCGGCCAGGGCCTGCACGCGGTCGGCCTCGGCGGCGCTCACCACCGGGTTGGTGAAGAACGAGCCGCAGGAGCGGCGGTTCTCGTCCCCCGGCTCGATCACCATGGACTTCGAGCGCCGGATGGCGAGCACGCTCTGGCGCACGTCGGCCAGCGAGGGCCGGTCCCGGCCGCGCGCCTCCAGGTCGCGCTGGACGTCGGCGTAGCGCACGGTGGGCGGCCCGCCGCGGCGCAGGCGGTAGGTCACGGCCAGGATCACGTACCGGTCGGGCTCGCCGCTCTTGAAGAGGCTGTCGCGGTAGGTGAACGCGCAGTCGCGGTGGCCCAGCACAACCACCCGCTCGAGCCGCCGGTCGAACGCCCGCACCTCGACCAGGGTCTCGCTGACCTCCTGGCCGTAGGCGCCGACGTTCTGGATCGGCGTGGCCCCGACCAGCCCCGGGATGCCGCTCAGACACTCCAGGCCCGCCCAGCCGCGCGCGACGGCGGCCTCGACCAGCGGGTCCCACGGCTCGCCGGCGGCGGCGGTGACGACCGCCGCCGTGCCCTCCTCGCGCGTCTGCACGCCCCGGAGCGCGATCCGGAGCACGAGCGCCTCCACGCCCTCGTCGGCGACGACGAGGTTGGAACCGCCCCCGAGCACGTGGAGGGCCAGACCGCGACGGCGCGCCCACGCCCAGGCCGCCGCCACGTCGGCCTCGTCCCGCGCCTCGACGTACCAGCGGGCCGGGCCCCCCACGCCGAGCGTGGTGAACGGCCCGAGCGGCACGCGCTCGGCCGGCGCCAGACGCCTGCTCATCCCTCGAAGCACTATACAATCGAGGCCGTGTTCGGACGGCTGACCCGGCTCACCATGGCCCAGCTCGACGCGCTGGCCACGCACTGCCGCACCGCCAGCGGAGACCACGGCTACATGATCTGGCGGCTGTGGGGGGCCGGCCCGCCGGTCGTGCTGCTGCACGGCGGCAGCGGGACCTGGCGCCACTGGGTGCGCAACATCTTCCCGCTCGGCGACTACTTCAGCGTGTTCGCTCCCGACCTGCCGGGCTTCGGCGACTCCGACCTGCCGCCGGGGGTGGACACCGCCGAGGCCCTGGCCGACATCACGTGCGAGGGCCTCGACCTGCTGGTCGACCCGCCCACGCCCGTCCGCCTGGCGGGCTTCTCGTTCGGCGGCATCGTGGCCGGGCTGGTCGCGGCGCGGCTGGGGCCCCGGGTCACCACCCTCGTGCTCTGCGGGCCCAACGGGCTCGGCTTGCCCTCCGCCCCCCGCCCCGCACTGGAGCGCATCCCCCCCGACATCTCGCTGGCCGAGGAGCGCGAGATCCAGCGCCGCAACCTGGGCCGGCTCATGCTCGCCGACCCGGCCAAGGCCGACGAGCTGGCGGTGGACGTGCACATGGAGAACCTGCGCCGCGTGCGCTTCCGCGTCGGCGACATCCCGGAGTCCGACGTCCTCCGGCGTGCCCTGCCCCAGATCCGCGCCCGCCTGGTCGGCATCTGGGGTTCCGAGGACGCGTTCGTCGGACCCCACCTGGAGGAGCGTCGTCGGGTGCTCAGCGCCTCCCATCCCGACCTCGACTGGCGGGTGATCGAGGGCGCCGGGCACTGGGCGATCTTCGAGGCCGCCGACCGGGTCAACCCGATCCTGCTGGAGGTGTTCGGCGCTGTCGGGGCCTGAGGCGGCCGAGCTGGCGCGGGCGCGGCAGTGGGTGCGGGCGGCGCGACGGATCGTCGCCCTGACCGGCGCCGGCATCTCGACCGACTCCGGCATCCCCGACTTCCGCGGTCCCCAGGGCCTGTGGACGAAGAACCCCGAGGCCGAGAAGCTGGCGACCCTCCAGCACTACGTGGCCGACCCCGAGGTCCGCAAGCGCGTGTGGCGCGAGCGCCTGAACTCGCCGGCCTGGACGGCGCGCCCCAACCCCGGCCACCTGGCCCTGGTGACGCTCGAGCGCCGGGGCGTGCTCGACACGCTGATCACCCAGAACGTGGACGGCCTGCACCTGCTGGCTGGTTCCTCGCCCGAGCGGGTGATCGAGATCCACGGCCGGCTGCGCGAGGTCGTGTGCCTGGACTGCGGCGAGCGGGCGCCGATGGAGCGGGCGCTGGCCCGGGTGCGGGCCGGCGAGGAAGACCCGCCCTGCCGCTCCTGCGGCGGCATCCTGAAGGCGGCGACGATCTCGTTCGGGCAGGCGCTGGTGCCCGAGGACCTGGCGCGCGCGCAGGCGGCGGCGGCGCGCTGCGACCTCATGCTGGCCGTGGGCACGACGCTCTCGGTCTGGCCGATCGCCGGCGTGGTGCCGACCGCCAGGGAGGCGGGCGCCCGCGTGATCATCGTCAACGCCGGGCCCACCGCGATGGACTCGCTGGCCGACGCCGTCCTGCGGGGCCCGATCAGCGAGATCCTCCCCGCCCTGGTCGACTGAGCCTTCGCGCGCGGGCTTCGCCCCGCGCCACCCCCCTTCGGGGGTCGAGGGGGGCCGTCGAGGCCCCCCTCGGTGAGTCATCCGACGTGCTGGCGGAAGAAGGCGATCGTGCGCTCGCGCGCCTGGCGGGCGCTCGGCTCGTGGTACGAGGCGCGCTGGTCGCAGTTGAACCCGTGGCCGGCCGGGTAGATGTGCATCGGGATGTCCGGATGGTGGGCGCGGATCCGGTCCCAGTGCTCCTTGGGGATCGACTGGTCGGTCTCGCCGAAGTGGAGCAGCACCGGGCAGCGGGGCCGCTCGGCGGCGAAGTCGGCCACGGCCCCGCCGTAGTAGGAGACGGCGGCGGCCACGCCGGGAATCCGGGTCGCCGCCAGCCAGGCCAGCGACCCGCCCATGCAGTAGCCGACCACGCCGACCCGCAACCCCTCGCGGCGCAGGGCCTCCACCGCGGCCTTGACGTCCACCACCATGGTGTCCCAGCCCACCTTGCCGCGCAGCTCGCGGCCGCGCTCGATGTCGGCCGGCTGGTAGCCGAGCTCCACCCCCCGCTCGACGCGGTCGAAGAGCGCGGGGGCCAGCGCCACGTAGCCGTCGGCGGCGAAGCCCTCGGTGACCTTCCGGATGTGCGAGTTGACGCCGAAGATCTCCTGGATCACCACCAGGCCGCCGCGCGGCGCGCCGTCGGGGGCCGCGCGGTAGGCCGACAGCCGATGGCCGTCTTCCGCCGTGAGCGTGATCGTCTCGGTCTTCATGGTCCCTCCTTGTCCGGCCCGGCGTCGGTCAGCCCCGGTCGGGCTCGACGCGCCGGCCGTCGTCGAACCGGTCCTCACTCCTCCACCGGGAGCGTGACGGGCGCTCCGGCGCCGTAGAAGTAGGCGCCGCGGCCGGCGGCGGCGCCGACCACGGCGATGTCGAAGCACTCGGGATCCTCCACCACCGGCAGCGGCAGGTCCGGGTGATCCGGCAGCCAGCCCAGTTCGGGGTGCGCGACCTGGAGCGCCTTGGGCTCCTTGGTGCGCATGAGCGTCCGGAAAGGGAGCCGGGCGGCCCGGTAGAGCGCCTCCTGGATCCGGCGGCGGTCCCAGCCGGCCCGGGCGAAGACCTGGGCGTGCTCCGGGCAGAGGAAGAGCAGGTTGTGCTCCTTCTCCTCGGTCTTGTAGCGCGGGTCGGCCCGGCGGCCGATCAGCCAGAGGCCGGTGCCGACCTGGGCGGCGTTGGTCGCGGCGGTGGCGAAGACCTCCACCAGGTGCTCGGGCGCCGTGGACTGGAAGTCGTAGAGCTCGCACATGCCGTAGACGAACTGCACGGTGACCGTGGAGGCCTCGCGGGCGAACCCCCGGCTCACGTGGTAGGGCTCCCACGGGCTCTCCTTCTCGTTCTCCGCGCAGCAGAGGCTGTACTTGAGCGGCGAGCCGATGGTGTCCATGTCGGACACGCCGACGTAGGTGTGGCCGACGTTCATCATGACCAGGCGCACCGCCCGGCCGAGCGCGGTGTTGCGGGCCGAGGGGGCGCCGGGGCCCAGCGCGCACATGCCGCCGTGCAGCCCGGCCGCCCGGCCCCGGGGCCCGTTGACCAGCACCAGCGGGGCGTGGGGGCCGGTGGACATGGCCTTGTTGCGGATGTACATGCGCGGCTCGGCCAGGCACCGGGTGGCGGCGATCAGGAGCGGGAGGTGCTCGGGCACGCAGCCGGCCATGACGGCGGCGATCGCCAGCTTCTCCACGGTGGCGAGGCCGAAGCCGGGCTCCAGCGTGGCGACCTGCTCGTCACGCGCCCGCCGCGTGCCGCGCAGCATGGCGGCCACCGCGCGCTCGGTCGGGGCCACCAGCGGAAAGCCGTCCGACCACCCGCGGCGCAGGAAGTCGGCGTTCATCGCCTCCCAGGCCGCGTAGGCGTCCTCGGCCTCGTAGACCAGCCGGTCCTCGACGACCGGACGCTCGACCGCCCGGGGCTCGGGCACCGGCCGCGTCAGCCCCTCGACCACCTGCTCGATGGCCTGGTCCACCATGGCGTGGACGGCCTGCGCGGTCTGGTTCGTGAACGGCAGCGGCACGACGGCCAGCGGCAGCCCGGGCAGGCCCAGGTGGGCCGCCGTGCGCCGGGCGTCGTCCACGAAGGGCTGCGCGGTGAAGATGACGGTCGGCACGCCCCGCCGCTCCAGCTCGACCATGTCGTGGACCCCCCACGACGTGCACGACCCTCAGTCGTTGGTGGTGCCGACGACGGCGTGGACCTCGGAGGCGATGCGGTCGGCGTCCTCGGCCGTGCAGTGGCGCATGAGCCAGCCGACCGAGCCCGTGTAGCGCTTGAAGCGGATGCCGGGGAAGCGGCGCCCGAGCAGGGCCTCGACCCGGTCGAGCGCCGCGTCGCCGCCGGCCTTCATGTTCCAGTAGAGCCCGACCGTCACGCCCTGCCAGTCGCCGAGACGTGGGGCGGGCTTGACCGAGAACTCGACCGTCTTCGCTTGCGGGTTCAGCACTTCCAGGCGTGCCGCCATCACTGGGCCTCCCTCCGGCCGTCGGGGCCGGCGGTGAACGGGACGATGCGGGCGGTGGCGCTGGCCGAGGCGATCAGCTCGCCCTCCGGCGAGGTCAGCCGGCCCTCGAGGAACACGATCTCGCGGCCGCGGTGGACCACGCGGCCCTCGGCGTAGAGCCGGCCGAGGCGGCCCGGCCGGTGGAACGACGTCTTGAGCTCGAGCGTCTGGGCGAAGGCGGTGCCGCCGAGGACGGCCGTCGCCGCCGGCCCCATGGTGTCGTCGAGCATGGCGGCGAGGAAGCCGCCCTGCACGGTCCCCAGCGGGTTGAGGAACTCGGGACGGGCCTCGAACTCCACGCGGATGGTGCCGGCCTCCGGGTCCACGGCGACCAGCCGCCAGCCGAGCAGCGCGGCCGAGGGCGGCGGCGGCCGCCGGCCCTCGAGCATCTCCCAGAACGGGCCGGTGCGTGGGACGGTCACCGGATCACCTTCTTGTCGCGCAGCGCCGCGATCGCCTCCGGCGAGTAGCCGAGCTCGGCCAGCACCTCGTCGGTGTGCTGGCCCTGGAGCGGCGCCGGCCTCCGCGCGCCGGGCGCCAGGCGCGAGAACTTCACCGGCGTGCCGATGACCGGGATCTCGCCCAGCCGCGGGTGCACCACGCGCTCGACCATGCCGCGGGCGGCGGTCTGGGGGTCGTTCATCACCTGGTCCACCGTGTTGACCGGCGTGGCCGGCACCCCGGCCTCCTCCAGGAGCTTGAGCAGCGGCTCCCGGTCGTGGCGGGCGATCGCCTCCTCCAGGTGTCGCTCGAGCTCGCGCCGGTGCTTGACGCGCTCGACGTTGACCGCGAAGCGGGGGTCGCTCGCCATCCAGCCGAGCCCCAGCGCCGCGGCCAGCCGCTGCCAGAGACGGTCGTTGGCGCCGGCGATGAAGACCCACTGCCCGTCCCGGCAGCGGAACGTCCGGTAGGGCGAGAGCGACGGGTGCGAGGAGCCGAGCGCCCGCGGCACCTCGCCCGTCAGCAGGTAGCCCTCGGCGTGGTAGTTGAGCAGGGCGATGGCCGTCTCGAGCAGCGAGCCGTCCACGCGCTGGCCGAGCCCGGTGCGCTGGCGGTCGAGGAGCGCGTTGACGATGCCGTAGGCGCAGAGGATGCCGGTGGTGAGGTCGAGGAACGACACCCCGCAGCGCACCGGCGGTCGGTCCGGCTCGCCGGTGATGGACATGATGCCGCTGAAGGCCTGCATGAGCGCCTCGTAGCCGGCCCCGTCGCGCCGGGGCCCGGTGCGGCCGAAGGCCGAGATCGAGCAGTAGATCAGGCGCGGGTTGATGGCGGCCAGGCGCTCCCAGCCCAGGCCGAAGGCCTCCATGGTGCCCGTCCGGAAGTTCTCGATCAGCACGTCGGCCCGGCCGACCAGGCGGGCGAGGACCTCCACGCCCTCGGGCTGCTTGAGGTCCAGCGTGATGCCGCGCTTGTTGCGGTTGATGACCAGGAACGCGGCCGACTCGCCGTCCTTGTGGGGCGGCCACGTCCGCGACTCGTCCCCCGCCCCGGGGTCCTCGACCTTGATGACGTCGGCGCCCAGGTCGGCCAGCAGCATCGCGCAGAAGGGCCCGGCCAGGACGCGGGAGAGGTCGAGCACGCGCACGCCGTCGAGGGACAGGGCGGGGCCGCTCACGCCGCCTAAGATAGCGGAACTATCCGACCCACACCACCCGGAGCCCCGGGGCCGGGTTCGGGTACCATGGCCGCATGGACCGCCTCCGCGCCGCGCTGGTCGAGCGCATCCTCGTCCTGGACGGGGCGATGGGGACGATGCTCCAGTCGGCCGGCCTCACCGGCGACGACTACGGCGGTCCCCGCTACGAGGGGTGCCACGAGCACCTGAACCTGACCCGGCCCGACGTGGTCCGCGCGATCCACCGCGCCTACGTCGAGGCCGGCGCCGACCTGATCTCCACCAACAGCTTCGGGTGCGCGCCCTACGTGCTGGGCGAGTACGGCCTGGCGGAGCGGGCCTGGGAGATCGCCCGGGCGGCGGCCCGGCTGGCCCGGGAGGCGGCCGGCGATCGCTTCGTGCTGGGCGCGATGGGGCCCGGCACCCGCTCCATCACCGTCACCCGCAACGTCACGTTCGACGAGGTGCGGCAGGCGTACGCGGTGCAGGCGGCCGGCCTCCTGGCCGGCGGCGTGGACGCCCTCCTGCTCGAGACCCAGCAGGACACGCTCAACCTCAAGGCCGCGGCGCTGGGCGCCCGGGACGCGATGCGGGAGGCCGGCCGGACGGTGCCGCTCATGGTCAGCGCCACCATCGAGCCCACCGGCACCATGCTGGCCGGCCAGGGTGTCGAGGCGCTCTACGTCGCCCTCCAGCACCTCGGCCTGTTCTCGATCGGGCTCAACTGCGCCACCGGCCCCGAGTTCATGACCGACCACCTGCGCACGCTGAGCCAGCTGGCGACGTGCTTCGTGAGCGTCTACCCCAACGCCGGCCTGCCCGACGAGCGCGGCCAGTACGGCGAGACGCCCGAGAGCCTGGCCTTCAAGATGCGGCGGTTCGTGGACGAGGGCTGGGTCAACGTCGTGGGCGGCTGCTGCGGCACCACGCCGGCCCACATCCGGGCCCTGGCCGCGCTGGTCCGCGGCCGGCGGCCGCGGGTGCCGGCCCGGGACGAGCCGACGGCGGTGAGCGGCATCGAGGTCCTCTATCCGACCGAGGACAACCGGCCCGTCTTCGTGGGCGAGCGGACCAACGTCATCGGCTCGCGCCGCTTCAAGGCGCTGATCGCCGCCGGCCAGTTCGAGGAGGCGGCCGAGATCGGCCGGGCCCAGGTCCGCGGCGGCGCCCAGGTGCTCGACGTCTGCCTGGCCGACCCCGACCGCGACGAGGCGGCCGACATGGACCGCTTCATGGCCGTCCTGACCCGCAAGGTCAAGGTCCCGCTCATGATCGACTCCACCGACGCCGCCGTCATCGAGCGGGCGCTCCGCCACTGCCAGGGCAAGGCCATCGTCAACTCGATCAACCTGGAGGAGGGCGAGGCGCGCTTCGAGCAGGTGGCGCCGCTGCTGCGGACCTACGGGGCGGCGGTGGTCGTGGGCTGCATCGACGAGGACAAGCAGCAGGGCATGGCGGTGACCGCCGCCCGCAAGCTCGCCATCGCCGAGCGGGCCCACGCGCTGCTGACCGGCCGGTACGGCGTGCCGGCCCCGGACCTCATCTTCGACCCGCTGGTGTTCCCCATCGGCACCGGCGACCGGGGCTACGCCGGCTCGGCGGTGGAGACGATCGAGGGCGTGCGGCTGATCAAGCAGCGCTTCCCCGAGTGCCGCACGATCCTCGGCATCTCCAACGTCTCCTTCGGCCTGCCGCCGGCCGGGCGCGAGGTCCTCAACGCCGTCTTTCTCTACCACTGCACCAAGGCCGGGCTCGACTACGCCATCGTGAACACCGAGCGCCTGGAGCGCTACCCCTCGATCCCGGAGGAGGAGCGGCGGCTGGCCGAGGACCTGATCTTCCAGCGCGGGGCCGATCCGCTGGGGGCCTTCGCCGCCCACTTCCGGGGGCGCGCGGCCCGGGCGGCGGCGCCGCCGGCGCTCGGCCTGGACGAGCGGCTGGCCCGCTACATCGTGGAGGGCAGCCGCGACGGCCTGATCGAGGACCTGGACCGCAAGCTGGCCGAGGGGGCGACGCCGCTCGAGATCATCAACGGCCCGCTCATGCGGGGCATGGACGAGGTCGGCCGCCTGTTCAACGACAACCAGCTGATCGTGGCCGAGGTCCTTCAGTCGGCCGAGGCGATGAAGGCGGCGGTGGCCTATCTCGAGCGGTTCATGGCGAAGGCCGAGACGGCCACCCGGGGGACTTTCCTGCTGGCCACGGTCAAGGGCGACGTGCACGACATCGGCAAGAACCTGGTCGAGATCATCCTGGCCAACAACGGCTACCGGGTCATCGACCTCGGCATCAAGGTCCCGCCGGAGACGCTCATCGCCGCCTGTCGTGAGCACAAGCCCGACGCCATCGGGCTCTCGGGCCTGCTGGTGAAGTCGGCCCAGCAGATGGTCGTGACCGCCCAGGACTTCCGCGCCGCCGGCCTCGACGTCCCGCTCTTCGTGGGCGGGGCGGCGCTGACCAAGAAGTTCACCGCCACCCGCATCGCGCCCGAGCACGCCGGCCCCACGCTCTACGCGCGGGACGCCATGGAGGGGCTGGACCTGGCCAACCAGCTCTTCGCGGCGCCGACCCGCGAGGCCCTGCTGGCCCGCCTGCGGCGCGAGTACGCGGCGCTGGCCGAGCCGGCTCCGGCCGCGGCCCCGGCGCCGGCAGAGCCGCTGC
>DATLZL010000396.1:0-5396 GCA_035574035.1 Binatia bacterium
TGCTCGCCATCGTCGTGGGCGGCGTGTTCGCCCCGGTCTGGGGAACGGGCGACCCGCTCGAGATGAGGCCGGCCCAGCGGCTGCAGGCGCCCTCGGCCGAACGCTGGTTCGGCTCCGACAACTTCGGTCGCGACGTGTACACCCGCACCCTCTACGGCGCCCGCATCTCGCTCACCGTCGGCAGCGCCGTGGCCGTGGCCAGCCTCGTCCTGGGCACCGCCTTCGGGCTGGTCATCGGCTTCTACCGGCGCCTGGACATGGTCGCGATGCGGGTCATGGACGGGCTGATGGCCATCCCGGCCATCCTGCTGGCGCTGGCGCTCATGGCCCTCATGAAGGCCAGCGTGCAGAACGTCATCATCGCGCTGGTCATCCCCGAAATCCCGCGGGTGGCGCGACTGGTGCGGGCCTCGGTGCTCTCGCTGCGCGAGCACCTGATGGTCGAGGGCGCCCGCGCCCTCGGGGTCGGCACGCCGCGGATCCTGCTCCGCTACATCCTGCCCGCGCTGGTGGCGCCCCTCATCGTGCAGGGAACCTACATCGGCGCCTCGGCGATCCTGTTCGAGGCCTACCTCTCGTTCCTCGGCGCCGGCACGCCGCCGCACATCCCCTCCTGGGGCAACATCATGGCCGAAGGCCGGACCTACGTGCAGCTCGCGTTCTGGATCATCCTGTTTCCCGGCCTGTTCCTGGCCGCCACCGTGCTGGCCATCAACCTGGTCGGCGACGGACTGCGGGACCTCCTCAACGTCCGCTGAGGCCGACGACCGCGGCGGTCATTTTCCGGTTGTGCCGAGCGGCCGGCAAGGGCACAATCGGGCGTCCATGAGCGCGGGGCGCCCGCTGGACATCCTGCTGGTCGAGGACAACGCCGACGCGCGCACCACGCTGCAGATGCTGCTCGAGCTCGAGGGCCACCGGGTGCGTGCGGCCGAGACGGGCGCCGAGGCCCTGCAGCGCGCGACACCGCCGCTCGACGTGGCGCTGATCGACATCGGCCTGCCCGATGTGGACGGCTACGACGTCGCCCGCCGCATCCGGGCCACCCCGCACGGCAAGAGCGCCTACCTGATCGCGCTGACCGGCTACGGCCAGGCCGAGGATCGCCGCCGCGCCGAGGAGGCCGGCTTCGACACCCACCTGGTCAAGCCGGTGGACCCGGAAGCCCTGGTCAGCCTTCTCGCCGCCCGGGCCTGAGCGCGGCGCCGCTCGCGAGCGCCGCCGGCCGGGTGCGGCGGTCGCGGGCGGCTACCAGTGGATCGTCTCCCCGGGGGCGAGCAGCGCGACGCGCTCCTCCAGGCCACGCCGCAGCGCCTCGCGGAACAGCCGCTCCGGCGGCTCTCGGAACGGCTCGCGATTGAGCGCGAAGGTGCCCCAGTGCATGGGGACCATCAGCCGGCCCCGGACATCCTCGAACAGCTGCACCGCCTCCTCGGGATTCACGTGGTTCGGGTGGCTGTCCCAGTCGCCGTAGCCGCCGATGGGGATCGCCGCCAGGTCGAACGGCCCGAAGCGCGCGCCGATCTCCTGGAACCCGGCGTAATAGCCGGTGTCGCCGGCGAAGAAGAAGCGGCGTTGCCGGCCGAGCACGCTCCACGAGGACCACAGCCGGCGGTTCTGGTCGTGCAGGCTCCGACCCGAGGAGTGCTGGGCCGGCGTGCACGCGATGGTCAGCCCCCGGAACGCGGCCGTCTGCCACCAGTCGAGCTCGACCACCTCGGTGACGCCGGCTTCGGCCTCGAGCCAGGCCCGCAGGCCGAGCGGGACGAAGAAGGTCGGCCGGTGCTCGGCCGCCAGCCGGCGCACGGTGGGCAAATCCAGGTGATCGTAGTGGTCGTGCGAGATGAGCACGCCGTGGATGGGCGGCAGGTCCTCGAAGCGCAGCCCCGGCGGCAGCAACCGTCGCGGACCGACGAACGTCACCGGACCCGTCCGCTCCGACCAGATCGGGTCGGTGAGGAGGTTGACGCCGTCGATCTGGACCAGGAAGGTGGCGTGCCCGACCCACGTGATCGTCGCCGCGGTGCTGTTGGCCCGGAGGGCGGCGCCGTCGTTGGCCAGCACGGCCGGCGGGCGCCCGCGGTCGGTCGGGCCGTCGAGGAGCCGGTCGGCGGCGCGGACGGCGCGCTCGAGGACCGGGTACGCATAGTCGGGGGAGAGGTTGCGGAAGCCGCGCCCGGTGTGGTGGGCGGGAGCGCCCGGGCCGGGTCGCGGGGCGGCGCCGGCGCCGAGATCGACGAGCAGCGTCGACACGATGAGCAGCGCCGGCAGCACGAGGCGCACGGCGAACACCCTCCCACGGCCGGCCAGGGGCACCGCCGCGCCCCTCGCTACCCGACGCTTTGACCGGCCAGCTCGGCGAGCAGGGTGGCCAGCCGGGTGATGTCGTCCGGCTTGACCAGGTAGTCCTGGAACCCGGCGTCCAGAGCGCGCAGGCGGCCGTGGGCCGCCGGAAACGCGGTCATGGCGACGGCGGGCACGGCTGCGGCGGGACCGTCGAGGGCGCGCACCGCGCGCAGCAGCGCGTAGCCGTCGACGCCGGGCATGCAGAGGTCACTGACGATCACGTCCGGCGTCCGCGCTCGGATCCGATCGAGCGCTTCGTCGGCGCAGGCGGCAGCCATCACTTCGGCGCCCTCGAGCTCCAGCAGGCAGGTCAGTACCTGGCGCGTGTCGGCATCGTCCTCCACGAGCAGCACGATCAGCCCCTTGAGCGTCAACGCGGTCACCTCGGAATGAAGGCTCGCAGCTTCGGCCCGAATGAAACCGTAACGGACGGCGCAGCGCCTCGTCAACCTCTCCGAGCGTGCGATGGCGCGCGACGGCGCGCGTCGACCCCCGGCGCGGCCCGCGCTCGGCGCCGAGATCGCGTCCTCGGTTGCACGCCGTGCGCCATGGAGGCCGTCGGCGTGGGGCCGGAGATCGGACGAGGCCGCTGGCGCGCGCGAATTCGTCCTGTGGATAGCGGTGGGTATGTGGACAGCCGGCGCCGCCGGTGTCGGGGCTACAATGCCGTCGCCGTGTCAGATCTCGAACGGACGTTGCGGCGGCGCTGGTGGGTCCTGCTCCCGGCGGCCGCGCTCTACTTCGTCTCGTACTTCCACCGCATCGCTCCCGGGGTCGTGGCCGAGGATCTCATGCGCGCCTTCGGCATCGGGGCCGCCGCCCTCGGCACGCTGGCTGCGATCTATCCGTACGTGTTCGTGGCGATGGCGCTCGTCGGCGGCAGTCTGGCCGACACGCTGGGGCCCCGGTTCACGCTCGTCGGCAGCGCCGCCGGCATGGGCGTGGGCGCGCTGGTGTTCGGTCGCGCCCCCACGTTCGAGGTGGCCGTGCTCGGGCGGCTCCTGGTCGGGCTCGGCGCGTCGGTCTGCCTGATCGCCTTCCTCGCGCTGGCCGCCCGGTGGGTGCGACCGGACGAGTTCGCGACCGTGTCCGGTCTCTCGCAGGCCATCGGCAACCTCGGCGGTCTGGTCGCGGCGGCGCCGCTGGCGCTCCTGGTCGAGGCGATCGGCTGGCGCGGCAGCTTCGCGACGATCGGCGTCGTCACGCTGGCCCTCGGCGGGCTGGCCTTGGTCGTGGTCCGCGACCGTCCCCAGGCCCTCGGTCTGCCGTCGCTGGAGTCGGTCCCGGCGCCGGTCCCGACCCTGCGCGCCGTCGTGGCCGGCATCCCGGGCGTCGTCTTCAACCCGCGCTCGTGGCCGCCGATCCTGGCGGCGGGCGCGATGTACTCGACGCTCCTGGCCGTGCAGGCGCTGTGGGGCGTGCCCTACCTGGTGCAGGTCCATGGGCTGTCCCGCGTGGAGGCGGCGGGCCACGTCACGCTGGTGGCGGTCGGCCTCATCGTGGGCGCGCCGTTCGTGGGCCGGCTCTCCGACCGCTGGTTCGGCCGGCGGCGGCGCCCGTTCGCCCTGCTCGCCGGTCTCTACGCCGCGTGCTGGCTGCCGCTCGTCGTCCCGGGCCTGACCCCGCCCCCGGCGGCGCTGCCCACACTCTTCCTGGCGCTCGGGTTCACCGCCAGCGGGCTCGTGCTCGTGTGGTCGTGCGTGCGCGAGGTCAACGATCCCGCCCGGGTCGGCATCGTCATCGGCTTCTGCAACGCGCCGATCTTCCTGCTCTTCGCCCTGATGCAGTGGGTGACGGGCCTGGTGCTCGACGCGGGCTGGGCCGGCGCGCTGGCCGGCGGCCTTCGCGTGTATCCGCCGGGGGCCTACCGCACCG
Source organism: Binatia bacterium (assembly GCA_035574035.1). Classification (GTDB taxonomy): domain Bacteria; phylum Methylomirabilota; class Methylomirabilia; order Rokubacteriales; family CSP1-6; genus DATLZL01. The sequence goes on from DATLZL010000396.1 coordinate 4,222, forward strand.
TGTTCGCGCTGTGCCTCGGGGTCGCGCTCGGCGGCCTGGCGCTCACCGCCGCGGTCACCGAGACGCGGTGCCGCAACATCTGGCACCTGGCGGCGGTGGAGCCCGCCGGCCGGCCCTGAGGGTCTTCTCGCGCCGAGCCCTCCGCCGGGCGCGCGTTCAGAAGGGCGGACGTTCTCCGGCCGGCAGCGGGACGTCGAACGCGAAGAGCACCCCGGCGATGAGCCGGTAGAACCCGGCCAGCACGACCAGCTCCAGCAGGCCCTGCACGCCCAGCGCGGCTTCGGCCCGGGCCTGCAGGTCGGCGGGGATCGACTCGAACCCGAGCACGTGGGCGACGACCCGGGCGGCGTCGGCGTAGCGGTCGGGCAGCTGGCTCGGGTCGCCCCGGCGGCGGACGTGCTCGATCACCTCCGCCGGCAGCCCGGCCCGCCGGGCGATGGGCTCGTGCATCACCCACTCGAAGGGCTGGCGCACGGCACGGGCGGTGATCAGGATGGCGAGCTCGCGCACGTCAGCGGGCAGCGCCCCGTCGAAGCGCAGGAACTCGCCCAGCGCCGCGACGGGCTCCGCGAGGGCCGGGTGGTGCATCAGCGGCGCGTACGGACCCCGGATCGGCCCCCGGCGCGCGGTGATGCGCTCGTAGACCTTGCGGCCTTCGGCGTCGAGGCGGTCCAGGGGGTCGGGGAGCTGGGCCATGTCGGCTCGGCTATCCGGACGTCCGCCCCGGCGGTCGCGGGCTCACGGCCTCATGCTACGGCAGCCGGGCTCGCCCGCGATAGCGCTTCAGCGAGCCGCCGCGCCGGCCAGCCAGGCGCTGGTGATCGGCAGCGCTGTCGGCCGCACGCCGGTGGCGTCGGCCACGGCGTTGGCGATGGCCGCCGCGGCGGCCACCACCGGTGGCTCGCCGACGCCGCGGGCGCCCAGCGGTCCCTCTTCGGAAGGAACCTCCACCAGGTGCGCCTCGATCGGTGGGACCTGGTCGGCGGCCGGAAGCGCGTAGTCCAGCAGCGTCGCCGACATCAGCCGGCCCTCGGCGTCGTACGCCATCCGCTCGAGCAGCGCCCAGCCCGTGCCCTGGGCGACGGCACCCATGATCTGGCCTTCGATGGCGGCGGGATTGATCGCGCGCCCGACGTCCTGGACGACCAGGTGGCGCAGCGGCCGGACGCGACCGG
>DATLZL010000397.1:0-10711 GCA_035574035.1 Binatia bacterium
CCCTGTATGCTCTCGTCGAGGGTCATCGGCTCTCCTCCCCAAAGTGGTTTCCTTGCCGGGACTTCCACTCTGGGAAAGATAGGGCCGATGGCCCTCTGCGCGCTGCATCCAAAGTGTCAACACTAACTCGACTCGGGACACACTAGTCGGCGCTCACGCGCCGTCGCGAGTTGTGAGCATGGGCCCCCGACGCCGCCACGCCCATGCCATCCGCGGTCCCGGTCTTTCGACCGCCCGTACCGGCGTCCAACCGCCGGGCTTCGCTGCGCCTGTGTACACTGAGCCTCGATGTTGACCGTGGAGGAAGCGCGCGAGCAGATGCTGGCGCACGCGCGCCAGCTCGAGCCCGAGCACGTGGACATCCGCGCCGCCCTGGGCCGGGTCCTGGCCGAGCCGATCGTCTCCCGGCGCGTCATCCCCCCGTGGCCGAACTCGTCCATGGACGGCTATGCCGTCCGGGCCGCCGACACCACACCGGCGCCGGTGGTGCTCACGGTGACCGGGCGCGTGGCGGCGGGCATGCTCTCCGAGACCCCGGTCGGCGCCGGGCAGGCGGTGCGCATCTTCACCGGAGCGCCGCTGCCGCCGGGCGCCGACGCCGTCGTCCCGCAAGAGGAGGTGGACGCCGACGGTGACCGGATCCGCATCCGGCGAGCCGTCGAACCGGGCGCTCACGTCCGGCCTCGGGGCGAGGATGTCCAGCTCGGCGACCGCGTGCTGGAGCCGGGGCGCCGTCTCGGCGCCGCGGAGATCGGCCTGCTGGCGACGCTCGGCCACTCGCCGGTGCTCGTCTACCGCCGCCCCCGGGTCGCCGTGCTGTCCAACGGCAACGAGCTGGTGGATCTCGGCTCCGAACCCGGGCCCGGGCAAATCCCCAACACCAACACGTACTCGCTGGCGGCGCAGGTGCTGGAGGCGGGCGGCGAGCCGCTGAACCTCGGGGTGGCGCCGGACGACCTCGGCGCCATCGAGGCCCGGCTGGGATGGGGCCGAGCCGCCGACGTGCTCGTGACCTCGGCCGGGGTCTCGGTCGGCGAGCTGGACTTGCTCCGGGAGGCACTGAGCCGGGCCGGAGCGACGCTGCATCTCTGGCAGGTCGCCATGCGGCCCGGCAAGCCGATCACGTTCGGCACGCTGGGCGAGCAGCTGGTGTTCGGGCTGCCGGGCAATCCCGTCTCGGCGATGGTCACCTTCGAGCTCTTCGTCCGTCCGGTGCTGCTCAAGATGAGCGGCCTCGAGCGACTGGATCGCCCTCGGGTGACCGCCCGAGCGGTCGGCTCCATCGCCAATCCGGGGCGTCGCCGTGGTTACCTCCGGGTGAGCCTGGGGCGGGATGCCGGAGGCTACACCGCCCGGCTCACCGGGGATCAGGGCTCGGCCATCCTCCGCTCCATGGTGCTCGCCGACGGGCTGGCGGTCGTTCCCGGTGGGACGGTCATCCCCGACGGTGAGCCCGTGGAAGTCATAGTTCTACGAGGGCTTGAGGCCTAGTCCATAAGGGCTCGTCTCAGGGGCGCGGGCGGCCTGCGCGATTGTTGACTTCGTTTTTTCCCACGTGCTAGGGTCGCCGCGACATGCGGCCCATGCTCGGCGCCCTGGCGCTCCTCCTCGTCGCCGGCTGCGCCAGTCGTGAGAGCGTGCGGGACGTCGCCACCCACGTGCAGGGACTGCGCAACGAGGTCGGCGCCCTGCGACAGGCCCAGCAGGATGCCCTGCGGGAGGGTGCCGAGACCCGGGCCGAGGTCAAGGCGCTCGAGGAGCGCGTGCGCGAGCTCAACGCTTCGGCGGCCGCCTCCGGCGAGGAGCTGACCAAGGTGAGAGCCCGGCTCACCGCCGCCGAGGACGAGCTCAAGGCGCTCAAGGCCGGACTGGCGGCGCGCACGGAGCCTGCGGCGCCGGCCGTGATCGAGAAGCCGGCGCCCGTACCGCCGCCGCGCGCGGGGGCGCCGGAGGCGATGTACAGCGCCGCGCTGGCCACCTTCCGGGCGCGCGAGCACGGGCAGGCCGTGCTCGAGTTCCTCGACTTCCTGGCCCGTCATCCCCAGCACGCGCTGGCGGCCAACGCCCAGTACTGGATCGGCGAGGCGTACTACGCGCAGCGGGACTACCGTCAAGCGCTGGTGGAGTTCCAGAAGGTGCTCGATCACCCGAACGTCAACGGCAAATGGGCCGACGCGCTGCTGAAGATCGGGATGTGCCACGCGCAGCTCCGGGAGCCGGCCCGGGCTCGCCAGAGCTGGCAGCGCCTGCTCGCCGAGTTCCCGTCCTCCCCGGCCGCCGACCGCGCCCGGGCGCTGCTGCGCGACGCCGGACGCGCAGCCCGCTGAGGCTCCCTCCGTCCGTATCGCTTCCGATCCGTTGACGGGCGGGCGCTGGAGCCCGACAGTAGCGCGGTGGTGCTGGAACCCGCGCACCCCGACTACCCGGTGCTGCTGCGGGCGCTGGCCTCGCCGCCGCGGCTGTGGGTGCGAGGGCGTCTGGCGCCCGAGGACGCGCTGGCCGTGGCGATCGTGGGCGCACGGCGGGCCAGCGACTACGGCCTGGTCGTGGCCGAGCGCCTGGCCTTCGATCTGGCCGCGCGCGGCGTGACGGTCGTGAGCGGACTGGCCCGCGGCATCGACACCGCCGCGCACCGCGGCGCACTGGCGGCCGGCGGCCGCACCGTGGCCGTCCTCGGCTCGGGCCTCGACGTGCTCTATCCGCCGGAGAACCGCGCGCTGGCCGAACAGATCGCGGACCAGGGCGCGCTGGTGAGTCAGTTCGCGCCCGGCACGCCGCCGCTGGCGGCCCACTTTCCGGCGCGCAACCGGACGCTGGCCGGGCTCGCCTTGGGGGTGGTGGTCGTCGAGGCGTCCGAGCGATCCGGCGCCCTGATCACCGCCGGCCACGCCGCCGACCTCGGGCGTGAAGTGTTCGCCGTTCCAGGCAAAATCACGGCCGAGACGAGCCGCGGCGTCCATGGGCTCATCCGCGATGGTGCTACACTGATCCGAGATTGCCATGACATCGTTCAGGAACTGCCCGAGCCCTGGCGGAGCGCGGTGCGAGCGCCGCACCGGTCGCCCGACGAGCGAGCGTCGGTCGACGGCGAGGATGAGCGCGTGCTGACGTTGCTACGAGCCGACGAGCCGCAACACATCGACGTGCTGGTGGCCCGGGCCGGCCTGTCGCCGGCCCGTACCGCGGCCGCGCTGGTGAGGCTGGAACTGACCGGCTGGGCCCGGCAGCTCGCCGGTCATCGCTGGGTGGCGGTCGCGGCCGGAGGCGGCAGCTAGTGGCCACACGCACCGCCGGTCGCCGCCGCGCCGGAGCGGGCGACGGCGCCCGGCCCCGCGCCCACGCCGAGCGCGCGCTCGTGGTGGTGGAATCCCCCACCAAGGTGAAGACCATCCAGAAGTACCTGGACGGGCGCTTCATCGTGAAGGCCTCGATGGGCCACATCCGCGATCTGCCGAAGTCCACCCTCGGCGTCGATCCCAAGCGCGGGTTCCGCCCGAAGTACGTGGTCGCGCCCGGCAAGAAGAAGGTGCTCGACGAGCTCAAGAAGGCGGCCGAGAAGGTGGACGCGCTCTACGTCGCCACCGACCCCGACCGGGAAGGCGAGGCCATCGGCTGGCACCTGGCCCAGGAGCTGCCCATCGACCGCAAGAAGGTGTACCGGGTGATCTTCAACGAGATCACCGAGCGCGCGGTCCGGCAGGCCTTCCAGCAGCCCGGCAAGATCGATCTCCGCAAGGTCGAGGCGCAGCAGGCCCGCCGGATCCTGGACCGCCTGGTCGGCTACAACCTCTCGCCGCTCCTGTGGGAGAAGGTGCGCCGCGGGCTGTCGGCGGGCCGGGTGCAGTCGGTGGCCGTCCGGCTCATCGTCGACCGCGAGCGCGAGATCCAGGCCTTCCAGCCCGAGGAGTACTGGTCGCTGCACGCGCGGCTGGAAGGCCGGCAGCCGCCGCCGTTCGTGGCCACGCTCCGCGAGGTGCGGGGTGAGAAGGCGAGCCTGCCCGACGAGGCGGCCACGCGGACCGTCATGGCCGCGCTCGAGGGCGCCCGGTGGACCGTCCGCGCCGTCACCCGCGGCGAGCGCCGCCGCCATCCGGCGCCGCCCTTCATCACCTCGACCCTCCAGCAGGAGGCCGGCCGCAAGCTCGGGTTCTCGGCCAAGAAGACGATGACCCTGGCCCAGCAGCTCTACGAGGGGATCGACATCGGCGAGCAGGGGCCGGTGGGCCTGATCACCTACATGCGGACCGACTCGGTACGCGTGGCGCGCGAGGCGCAGGCCGAGGCGCGGGCCTGGGTGGCCGCCCGGCTCGGCGCCGAGTACCTGCCGGAGGCGCCTCCGGTCTACCGCTCGCGCGGCGGCGCCCAGGAGGCCCACGAGGCCATCCGTCCCACCGACGTGACCCGCGAGCCGAAGCAAGTCGCCCGCTTCCTCACCAAGGACCAGCTGGCGCTCTACCGGCTGATCTGGGAGCGGTTCCTGGCCAGCCAGATGACCCCGGCGGTGTACGACACGGTGAGCGCCGACATCGTCGCCGGCGAGTGCCTGTTCCGCGCCCAGGGCCAGACCCTCAGGTTCCGCGGCTTCACGGCCGTCTACGTGGAGAGCCGGGAGGACGGGGCGCCGGAGGAGGACGAGGACGCCGAGCGGGCGATGCCGGACCTGGAGGAGGGCGAGCTCCTCCGGCTGCTCGCCCTGGAGCCCAAGCAGCACTTCACCCAGCCGCCGCCGCGCTACACCGAGGCCTCGCTCATCAAGGCGCTGGAGGAGCTCGGCATCGGCCGGCCCTCGACGTACGCCTCCATCCTCGGCACGATCATCAACGAGCGCGGCTACGTGCGGCGGGAGCGGCGCACGCTCTATCCGACCGAGCTCGGCATCGAGGTCACCGACCTGCTCAAGCCCTTCTTCCCCGAGATCATGGACGTCGAGTTCACCGCCCAGATGGAGGGCGAGCTGGACAAGGTGGAGGAGGGCGAGCTCAAGTGGGCCGAGGCGGTCCGAGACTTCTACGAGCCGTTCCAGAAAGACCTCGTGCGGGCGCGGGGCAAGATGCCGAGCCCCAAGGTGGGCACCGAGATCGGCGAGGCGTGTCCGGAGTGCGGCCAGCCCCTGCTGGAGCGCTGGGGCCGCTTCGGGAAGTTCATCGCCTGCTCGGCGTACCCGGAGTGCCGCTACACCCGCAACCTGAACGGCAACGGCCGGGCCGAGGACGAGCCGACCGGGGAGAGCTGTCCCACCTGCGGCCGGCCGATGGTCATCAAGCACGGCCGCTACGGCAAGTTCATCGCCTGCTCGGGCTACCCCGAGTGCAAGACGACCAAGCCGGTCACGCTCGGCATCGCCTGCCCCCAGCCGGGGTGCGCGGGCGAGCTCGTCGAGCGGCGCTCCCGGCGCGGACGCACGTTCTTCGGTTGCTCGGCCTACCCGGCCTGCACCTTCGTGATCTGGCAGCGCCCGGTGGCCGAGCCCTGTCCCAAGTGCGGGGCGCCGTTCGTCACCGAGCGCGCGGCCCGGGGCCGCGTGGTGCGGACGTGCATCAAGGAGGGATGCGACTTCCGCCGGGAGGTCGAGGCCCCGGTCGGATGACCGATCCGCTGGTGATGTTCCTCGGGTATCTCCGAGCCGAGAAGCACGCCTCCCGCCACACCGTCCGCGCCTACAAGACCGACCTCCAGCAGTTCCGCGAGTTCCTGGCCGCCGCCGGTGAGGCCGACCTGACCGCCATCGACGCCCGGGCCATCCGGGCCTGGCTGGCGCGCCTGCATGCCCGCGGCCTCGAGCCCGCCTCGGTGGCCCGCAAGCTGGCCGCCGTGCGCTCGTGGCTCCGCTTCCTGACCCGGCGCGGCTTCCTCGCCCGGAACCCGGCCCGCGACGTCCGCGGCCCCCGCCTGCCGCGCAAGCTCGTCTCGTTCCTGCCCACCGACGAGGTCGACGCCCTCCTCGAGGATCCGGCGGCCGACGTCCGCGACCGGGCCGTGCTGGAGCTGCTCTACGCGACCGGGCTACGGGTGTCGGAGCTGGCCGGGCTCGTGCTCGACGACGTCGACCGCGCCCAACGGCTGGTCCGGGTCGTCGGCAAGGGCGGCAAGGCGCGCATCGTGCCCTACGGCGCCGAGGCCGCCCGGGCGCTCGAGGCGTACCTGGCGCGGCGGGGCGACGGGCCGGGGCCGCTGTTCCGCAATGCCCGCGGCGGGGCGCTGAGCGTGCGGAGCATCCGGGAGCGCGTGCGGCGCCGGGCCCGGGCGGCCGGTCTCACCCGCCGGGTGACGCCGCACACGCTGCGGCACACCTTCGCCACCCACCTGCTCGACGCCGGAGCCGATCTCCGGTTCATCCAGGACCTGCTAGGCCACAGCCGGCTGTCGACGACCCAGCGCTACACCCACGTCGGGGTGGACAGGCTCCTGAGGGTGTACGATGCCGCCCATCCGCGGGCCCGCGGGGGCGGGTCCGCCCCGGAGACGCGCGCCGGCGGGGCCGGCGGGCACGACGAGGAGCCGTGAGAGAGAGGTTTCGGGCGACCACGGTGCTCTGTGTCCGGCACCGCGGTCAGGTGGCCATGGCCGGCGACGGGCAGGTGACCATCGGCCAGACGGTGGTCAAGGCCCGGGCCCGCAAGGTGCGCAAGCTCTACCACGACCGGGTCCTGGCCGGCTTCGCCGGCGCTGCCGCCGACGCCTTCACCCTGTTCGCCCGCTTCGAGGCCAAGCTGGAAGAGCACCGCGGCAACCTGGCCCGGGCGGCGGTGGAGCTGGCCCGGGACTGGCGGGCCGACCGCGTGCTCCGGCGGCTGGAGGCGTTGCTGGCCGTCGCCGACCGCGAGCACGCCTTCATCGTTTCCGGCACCGGCGACCTCATCGAGCCGGACGACGGCCTGATCGGCATCGGCTCCGGGGGCCCCTTCGCGCTGGCCGCCGCTCGCGCCCTCATCGCCCACTCCGACCTCGACGCCAAGGCCATCGCCACCGAGGCCATGCGCATCGCGGCCGGCATCTGCGTCTACACCAACGAGACGATCACGGTCGAGACGCTCGGCCCATGAACGCGCTGACTCCGGCCCAGATCGTGGCCGAGCTCGACCGCTACATCGTGGGGCAGGCGCGGGCCAAGCGCGCCGTCGCCATCGCCCTGCGCAACCGGTGGCGCCGGCAGAACCTGCCGCCGGAGCTGCGGGACGAGGTGGCGCCGAAGAACATCATCATGATCGGCCCGACCGGGGTGGGGAAAACGGAAATCGCGCGCCGCCTGGCCCGGCTGGCCCAGGCCCCGTTCGTGAAGGTGGAGGCCTCGAAGTACACCGAGGTCGGCTACGTCGGCCGGGACGTCGAGTCCATGATCCGCGAGCTGACCGACCTGGCGGTGACCATGGTGAAGGCCGAGATGGCGGCCGCCGTCCGGGAGCGGGCCGAGCAGCAGGCGGAGGAGCGCCTGCTCGACCTGCTGCTGCCCCGGCGGGGCGGCGAGCCCTATGGCGGGGCGACCCTGGAGGAGGTGGGGCCCGGGGCCCGCGAGGCCACCCGCGAGAAGCTGCGCCAGCAGCTCCGGGCCGGCCGGCTGGACGACCGCATGGTGGAGGTGGAGGTCCAGCAGCAGACGGTCCCGGTGGTGGAGGTGCTGTCGGGGCAGGGCATGGAGGAGATGGGGATCAACCTGCGCGAGATGCTCTCCAGCCTGCTGCCGACCCGCACCCGGGTCCGCCGGATGCGGGTGGCCGACGCCCGTCGCGTCCTCGCCCAGGAGGAGGCCAACAAGCTCGTTGACCACGACGAGGCGGTGAGCCAGGCCATCCGCCGGGTCGAGAACTCGGGCATCGTGTTCCTGGACGAGCTGGACAAGATCGCCGGCCGGGAGACGACGCACGGCCCCGACGTGAGCCGGGAAGGCGTGCAGCGCGACCTGCTGCCGATCGTCGAGGGCTCGGCGGTCAGCACCAAGTACGGGATCGTCCGCACCGATCACATCCTTTTCATCGCCGCCGGCGCCTTCCACGTCAGCAAGCCCTCGGACTTGATCCCCGAGCTGCAGGGCCGCTTCCCGATCCGGGTGGAGCTCGACCCCTTGACGCGGGAGGATTTCGTCCGCATCCTGACGGAGCCGCGGAACGCCCTGATCCGGCAGTACGTGGAGCTGCTGGGGACCGAGAACGTGACCCTGCGCTTCACCCCGGATGCGATCGAGGCGGTGGCCGAGCTGGCGATGCGGGTCAACGAGGCCACCGAGAACATCGGGGCCCGGCGGCTCTACACCATCATGGAGAAGCTGCTGGAGGAGGTGTCGTTCACGGCGCCCGACCTGCCCGGCAAGGAGATCCTGATCGACGCCGACTACGTCCACGCCCGCCTGGCCGACCTGACCCGCGACCAGGACCTCTCCCGGTACATCCTCTGATGACGGACCCCCTCCGCCGGGCCGAGATCCTCCTGGAGGCCCTGCCCTACATCCGCGAGTTCCGGGGCAAGACCGTCGTCATCAAGTACGGCGGCGCGGCGATGGAGGAGGCCGATCTCAAGGCGCCGTTCGCGCTCGACGTCATCCTGCTGCGCCTGGTCGGCATCAACCCGGTGATCGTCCACGGCGGCGGCCCCCAGATCGGGGCGCTCATGAAGCGCCTAGGCAAGGAGCCCCGGTTCGTCGGCGGCATGCGGGTGACCGACGAGGAGACCATGGAGATCGTCGAGATGGTGCTGGTCGGGCGGATCAACAAGGAGATCGTCGCCCTGATCAACCACCACGGGGGCCGGGCGGTCGGGCTGTCGGGCAAGGACGCCGGCCTCATCCGGGCCCGCCGGCGTCCCCACCGGCTGCCGAACGGCGAGGAGCTGGACATCGGGCTGGTCGGCGAGGTGGAGGCGGTCGACCCCGAGCCCATCCGGCTGCTGGAGGAGCACGGCTTCATCCCCGTGCTGGCCCCGGTCGGGGTGGGCGCCCGCGGCGAGAGCTACAACATCAACGCCGACCTGGTGGCGGGGGAGGTGGCGGCCGCCCTCCGCGCCGAGAAGCTCATCCACCTGACCGACGTGCCGGGCATCCGCGACGAGCAGGGACGGCTGCAGAGCACGCTGAGCGGCAAGGAGGCCGAGCGCCTCATGCAGGCCGGCGTGATCGAGGGCGGCATGCTGCCCAAGGTCGAGTCCGCGCTGCGCGCGCTCCGCGGGGGCGCCACCAAGGCCCACATCATCGATGGCCGCCAGCCTCACGCCATCCTGCTCGAGCTGTTCACCCGGGAGGGGATCGGCACGGAGATCGTGCTGTGAGCGAGACCCGGACCTGGCTCGAGTGGTCGGCCCGCTACCACACGCCGAACTACAGCCGGGCCCCGATCTGCCTGGTGCGGGGCGAGGGCGTGCGGGTGTGGGACAGCGACGGCCGCGAGTACCTGGACTTCACCAGCGGCATCGCGGTCACCGCGCTCGGCCACTGCCATCCCCGGGTCACCGGGGCCATCCAGGAGGCGGCCAAGACGCTGCTGCACGTGTCGAACCTGTTCCACAACGCGCCCCAGGCCCAGCTGGCCCAGCTGCTGTGCCAGCACTCGTTCGCCGACCGCGTCTTCTTCTGCAACTCCGGCGCCGAGGCCAACGAGGCGGCGTTCAAGCTGGCCCGCAAGTACGCCAAGGAGCGTCACGCCTCCGACCGGTACGAGATCATCGCCACCCGCGGGTCGTTCCACGGCCGGACCCTGGCCGCCGTCTCCGCCACCGGCCAGGAGAAGTACCAGCACGGCTTCGAGCCGCTCGTCCCCGGCTTCAAGCATGTGCCCTACAACGACCTGCGGGCCATGGAGCGCGCGATCGACTCCCGTACCGCCGCCGTCATCGTCGAGCCGGTGCAGGGCGAGGGCGGCGTGCGGGTCCCCGACGATGACTTCCTGCCGGGACTGCGCAAGCTCTGCGACGCGGCCGGCGTGCTGCTCATCCTGGACGAAGTGCAGACCGGGGTGGGCCGGACCGGCCGGCTGTGGGCCCACCAGTGGAGCGGCGTGGAGCCCGACATCATGACGCTGGCCAAGGCCCTCGCCAACGGTATCCCCGTGGGGGCCATGCTCGCCCGGGAGGAGGTGGCCCGGGTGCTGACGCCCGGCAGCCACGCCTCGACCTTCGGGGGCACCCCCTTCGTCATGTCGGTCGCGCTCGCGGTCATGACCACGGTGATCGGCGAGCGCATCCCCGAGCGCGCCGAGCGGACGGGACGGCTCCTGATGCAGGGGCTGCGGGAGCTGGCCGCCCGCCGGCCGGTGGTCCGCGAGGTCCGGGGACGCGGCCTCCTGATCGGGGTGGAGCTCGACCGGCCGGCCGAGTCGGTGGTGGAGGGCTGCCGGGAGGCCGGGCTGCTCGTCCTCACGGCCGGCGAGCGGGTGCTGCGGCTGGCCCCGGCGCTGATCGTGGAACCCTCCGACTGCGAGCGCGCGCTGGCGATTCTGGACGGCGTGCTGGCGCGCGCCGGGCGTTGAACCACTTCCTGTCCGCGGCCGACCTCACCCGCGAGCGGGTGCTGGAGCTGTTCCGCCTGGCGGCCGCGCTCAAGCAGGGCTGGAAGGCGGGACGGCGGCCGCTGCCGCTGGCCGGCCGGACGCTGGCCCTGATCTTCGAGAAGCCGTCGCTCCGCACGCGGGTCACGCTGGAAGTCGGCATCGTCCAGCTGGGCGGCCGGGCCGTGTACCTGGCCGGGAGCGAGATCGGCATGGGCACCCGCGAGGCGGTGCCCGACGTG
>DATLZL010000398.1:0-14749 GCA_035574035.1 Binatia bacterium
CTCGGGCTGCCCACGTTCTACGTCTGGCTCCTGGTCGAGATCCTGGCCTTCGCGCTCTTCGCGGCCAGCCTCCACCTGCTGATGGGCACCGGAGGGCTCGTCTCCTTCGGCCACGCCGCCACCTTCGGGCTGGGGGCCTACGGCGCCGCGCTCCTGGTGCACTGGACGCCGACCCCGATGCCGATCGCCTTCCTGGCCGCGCCGGTGGTGGCCGCGGTCGGGGCCGCCCTGTACGGCTGGTTCTGCGTGCGCCTGACGTCCATCTACTTCGCGATGCTGACCCTGGCCTTCGCGCAGATCACCTACGCGATCGTCCACCAGTGGTACGACTTCACCGGCGGCGACAACGGCCTGCTCGGCATCTGGCCCGCGCCCTGGCTCGCCTCGCCGCTGCGCTACTACTACCTGGCGCTCGCCGCCTGCGGCGCCGGCGTGGCCCTGCTGGCCCTGGCCGGCCGGGCCCCGTTCGGGCTGGTCCTGCGCGCCTGCCGCGACCACGCGCCCCGCGCCGAGGCGAGCGGCGTGGACGTCCGGCGCCAGCAGTGGGCGGCGTTCGTGGTCGCCGGCTTCTTCGGCGGGCTGGCCGGGGCCACGTTCGTCTTCCTCAAGGGCAGCGTCTTTCCCACCTACGTGGCGGTGCCGATGTCCGTCGAGCCCCTGGTGATGGTCCTGCTGGGCGGCATCCAGGCCCTCGCCGGCGCCCCGCTCGGGGCGGCGGTCTACAAGACCCTGGACACGCTGGTGAGCCAGTACACCGAGTACTGGCAGCTCGTGCTGGGCGCGATCCTGATCGCGCTGGTGCTGGCCTTCCCGCGCGGGCTGCTCGGCATGGTCGAGGGGCGGCGTGCCGCCTGAGGCCCTGCTGGAAGTCCGCGGCGTCCGCAAGGCGTTCGGGGGCGTGCGGGCCGTGGACGGCGTGTCGCTGACGCTGCCCCGGGGCGAGATCCGGGCGCTGATCGGCCCCAACGGGGCCGGCAAGACGACGCTGTTCAACATCCTGACCGGGCAGCTCGCCGCCGACGAGGGGCAGGTGCTGTTCCGCGGCGAGCGCATCGACGGCCTGCCGCCCCACGCGGTGGGCCGGCGCGGCGTGGGGCGGACCTTCCAGATCACGGCCACGTTCGCCACCCTGACGGTGCTGGAGAACGTCCAGGTCGCCCGGCTGGTCCGGACCGGCCGGACGTCCACGCTCTTCCGTCCGGCCTCGGGCCTGGAGAGGGAGCCCGCGCTGGCCCTGCTGGAGCAGGTCGGGCTGGCCGACCAGGCCCGGCGCCCGGCCGGGGTGCTCGCCTACGGGGACCTCAAGAAGCTCGAGCTGGCCATCGCCCTGGCCGGCGACCCGCTGCTGCTGCTCCTGGACGAGCCCACCGCCGGCATGGCGCCGGCGGAGCGCGGGGCGCTGATGGCGCTCACCGCCCGCATCGCCCGCGAGCGCGACCTCACCGTGCTCTTCACCGAGCACGACATGGACGTCGTGTTCGCCACCGCCGACCGCATCATGGTCCTGCACCAGGGCCGCGTCATCGCCGACGGCCCGCCCAAGGAAGTCCGCGCCGACGCCGAGGTGCAGGCCGTCTACCTGGGCGAGGATCTCTGATGCTCGAGCTGCGGCAGGTCGAGGCCGCCTACGGCCGGAGCCGGGCGCTCTACGGGGTGTCGCTCACGGCGGCCCGGGGCGAGGTGGTGTGCCTGCTCGGGCGCAACGGCGCCGGCAAGTCCACCACGCTCAAGGCCGTCATGGGGCTGGTGGAGGTCACCGGCGGCGAGATCCTCTTCGAGGGCCGCCGGCTCGACGGGCTGCCGACCCACGAGATCAGCCGGCTGGGCGTCGGCTTCGTGCCCGAGGACCGCCGGATCTTCGCCGACCTCACGGTGATGGAGAACCTGATGGTGGGCGCCCGCAACGGGGACGGGGCGTGGACGACCGAGCGGGTCTTCGCGCTGTTTCCCGCCCTCCGCCGCCTGGCCGGCCAGCGGGGCGGCAGCCTCTCGGGCGGCGAGCAGCAGATGCTGACCATCGCCCGCACGCTCATGACGAACCCGCGGCTGCTCCTGCTCGACGAGCCGTCCGAGGGTCTGGCGCCGGTGGTCGTGCGCCTGCTCGCCGACGCGATCGCCGCGCTGCGCGGCCGGGACCTGACCATCGTGCTCTCCGAGCAGAACATCAAGTTCGCCCGGCGCCTGGCCGACCGCGCCTACATCATCGAGAAGGGCCAGATCAAGTTCGAGGGTCCGATCGCCGCGCTCGACGCCGACGAGGGGCTGCGGCGCGCCTACCTCGGCGTATGATCCGCGACGCGCGGCTAGAAGCCGGCCCCGCCGCGGACGAAGTCCCAGGACAGCACGCGCAGCCGGTAGCCGGCGGCGGCCGGCACGCGCTGCTCGAAGTAGAGCCGCCCGCCGCCCGGCGCCGTGCCGGGCACGAGCGTGACGGTGCTGCCGGTGACCGCCCCGCCGCTGTCGAGCGTCTCCACCAGGAGCCGGATGTTCGTCGCCGGCGCCCCGTAGTCGTTGTGGAGATAGCCGGCCACCTGGGGCCCCCAGCGCGCGCTCTGCCGCGCCTGCCACTCCAGGTGGAAGTAGCGGTCAGCGCCTGGAATCCCGAAGTTCTGGGCACTTGCGTGCGATGCGCTGAGAGAGCACACGAGCAAGAGCGCGGCCGCGGTCCGTGGCAGCATCAGGCCCCTCCCGGGAGCGGGTTCGGTCACCGTCATGAACGTTGGACGCGCCGGCACGGCTCCCGGATGCCGGGCCGTGCCGGCGAGACGTTGCGGCGCCGGACGCGCTTTGCCATCATCGGCACCCGATGAAGACGCTCATCCGCAACATCGGGACGCTGGCCAGCGGCGACCTCGACCGCCCGGTGCTCGACGCCGACAGCCTGCTGATCCGGGACGGCCGCATCGCCGCCGTCGGCCGCGGCCTCGACGACGAGGCCGACACGGTCATCGACGCCCGCGGCACCACGGTGCTGCCGGGACTGATCGACTCTCACGTCCACCCGGTCTTCGGCGACTTCACCCCGCGCCAGCGGACGGTGGACTTCATCGACTCGATGCTCCACGGCGGCGTGACGACGGCGATCTCGGCCGGCGAGGTGCACCTGCCCGGCCGGCCCAAGGACATCGTCGGGCTCAAGGCCCTGGCCATCGTGGCCGCCAAGGCCTACCAGAACTTCCGCCCGGGCGGCGTCAAGGTGGTGGCCGGCGCCCCCATCCTGGAGCTCGGCCTGACCGAGGCCGACTTCGCCGAGATGGCCGCCGCCGGGGTCCGGCTGGTGGGCGAGATCGGGCTGGGCTCGGTCCGCACCGGCAAGGACGCGGCGCCGATGGTCGGCTGGGCGCGCAAGCACGGCATGACCGTCACCATCCACACCGGCGGCCCCTCGATCGCCGGCTCGCACCCCATCGACGCCGACGTCGTCCTGGAGGCCCGGCCCCACGTCGTCGGGCACATCAACGGCGGGACCACGTCGCTGTCGCCGGCGGAGATCGAGCGCCTGGTTCCCACCGAGATGGCGCTCGAGATCGTCCACTGCGGCAACCCGCGCACGGCCCTTCACACGCTGCGGCTGGCGATGGACGCGCGTGCCACCGGCCGGGTGATCCTCGGCAACGACGCCCCGTCGGGGACCGGCGTCGTGCCGCTCGGCATCCTGCGCACCCTGGCCCTGCTGGCCGGCGTGGGCGGGCTGCCGCCGGCCCAGGCCGTGGCCTGTGCCACCGGCAACACCGCCCGGGTGTACGGACTCGACCGGGGCGTGATCGGCCCCGGCCGGGCGGCCGACCTGGTGATCTGCGATGCGCCCACCGGCAGCGTGGCGCGGGACGCGCTCGGCGCGCTGGCGGCCGGCGACCTGCCCGGCATCTCCATGGTCCTCGTCGACGGGGCGATCGTCGTCGGCCGCAGCCGGAACACGGCGCCGGCCGCCCGGGCGGCCGAAGTGGTCAAGGGGCGGGGCCCGACCGCCGCCGGCCACTGAGCCCGCGATGCGGATCCGCCCCTTTCGCGGCTACCGCTACCGGACCGACAAGCCGGACGTCTCGGCGGTGGTGGCCCCGCCCTACGACCAGATCGGTCCCGACGCCCAGGAGCGCCTGTACGCGATGTCCCCGCACAACATCGTGCGGATCACGCTGCCCCGTGAGGAGCCGGGCCGGGACCGCTACCAGCGCGCCCGGGAGACGCTCGAGGCGTGGCTGGCGGACGGGATCTGGACGCCCGACGCCGAGCCGGCGATCTACCCGTACCAGCAGACCTTCCGCCTCGGCGGTCGCGAGGTGACCCGCCGGGCGTTCATCGCGCTGGGCGAGGTGAGCGAGTACGCGCGCGGCATCGTACGGCCCCACGAGCGCACGCACCGCGGCCCCAAGCAGGACCGTCGGCGCCTGCTGGAGGCCACCGGCGCCGACACCGGACTCATCTTCATGCTGGTCGACGACGCGGCCGGCGATCTCGCCGAGGCCTGGGATCCCCGCGGCGATCCCCTCGCCGAGGCCCGCGACCTCCGCGGCGAGACGCACCGGCTCTGGCGGCTCACCGACCCGGGCGCCATCGCGCGGCTGACGGAGGCCATGGCGCCGCGGTCGGTGATCATCGCCGACGGCCATCACCGCTACGAGACGGCGGTCGAGTACGCGCGCCAACGCCCCGGAGCGCGGGACAAGATGATGGCCTTCTGCGCGCTCCAGGCGCCGGGCCTGGCCATCCTGCCCAACCACCGCCTGGTCCACGGCCTCGGCGACTTCTCGCTGGAGGGCCTGGCCCGGGCGGCGCGCCGCTGGTTCGACACGGCGCCGCTCGCGGACCCGCTGGCCTTCGAGCCCGCGCCGCGCCGGATCGGCGTGGTGAGCGCCGAGGGCGCTCTGGAGTTCCGGCTCCGCGACGAGGCGTTCGACGCCGTCGCCTGGCCCGCCGGCGCGTCGCCCGCCTGGCGCCGGCTGGCCGTCTCGGTCCTGCACGAGGGGCTGCTGCGGCCGTGCCTGGGCATCACCGACGAGGTCCTGGATGCCGGCACCCACGTCGACTACGTGGCCGACCAGGCCGAGGCGGTGGCGCTGGTCCGCCGGGGCCGCTACCAGGCCGCCTTCCTCATCGCGCCCACCACGGCGGCCGAGCTCGCCGCCGTGGTGGAGGGCGGCGAGCTGATGCCCCAGAAGTCGACCCACTTCTACCCGAAGATGCTCGACGGATTGGTCTTCCACCGTCTGGAGGAATAGCGATGGCCAAGATCCGCAAGCTCGTCACCGTCGTAGAGGAGGTCCTGAGCGACGGCGGCCGTGAGGCCCGCCGGCCGGTGCGCAAGGTGGCGGCGGTGGCCGTGATCGAGAACCCGTTCGCCGGCCGGTTCGTGGAGGACCTCACGCCGCTGATCGACCAGGGTGAGGAGCTGGGCGCCCTCCTGGCCAAGAAGGCCACCGAGGCCCTCGGCGCCCCGGCCGAGTCCTACGGCAAGGCCGCCGTCGTCGGCGAGGCCGGCGAGCTGGAGCACGCGGCGGCGCTGCTCCATCCCAAGCTGGGGGCGCCGCTCCGGGCGGCGGTGGGCGGCGGCAAGGCCATCATCCCGTCGGCCAAGAAGCTCGGCGGGCCGGGCACGGCCATCGACGTGCCGCTGCACTTCAAGGACGCCGCGTTCGTGCGCACCCACTACGACGCCATGGAAGTGCGCGTGCCCGACGCGCCGCGGGCGGGGGAGATCGTGCTGGCCATCGCGCTCACCGACGGCGGGCGGCCCCATCCCCGGGTGGGCGGCCTCACCAAGGACGAGGCCCGCAAGGAAGACGGGCTCCGCTGATGCGCTACGGCCTGCGGATCCCGTCCTTCGCGCTCGGTTCGCGCACGGCCACCCTGGCCGAGATGGGGCAGTACCTGCGGCGGGCCGAGGACCTCGGCTTCGACTGCGCGGTCACCATCGACCACCTGCTGCTGACCCCGCCGGCCTACGCCTGCACCTGGCTCGAGCCGCTCACGCTGCTGTCGGCGCTGGCCGGCGTCACCCGCACCCTGCGCCTGGGCACGATGGTGCTGGTGCTGCCGCTGCGCAACCCCGTCTACTTCGCCAAGGAGTGGGCGACGCTCGACCTGCTGTCGGGCGGGCGGTCGATCCTCGGCGTCGGGGTGGGCTGGCACGAAGAGGAGTTCCGGCTGATGGGCGTGCCCCACGGCGAGCGCGGTCGCCGCATGGAGGAGTGCCTGGAGATCGTGCTGGCCCTGTGGGCGGGCGACCGGGTCACCTACGAGGGTCGCTACTACCGCTTCCGCGACCTCACCATCGACCCCAAGCCGGTCCAGCGGCCGCACCCCCCGATCTGGATCGGGGGCGGCACCCAGCCCTCGGAGAAGATCTACGCCCAGACGGTGAAGAGCATCGAGCCCGTGCTGCGGCGCATCGCCCGCTACGCCGACACCTGGGTCCCGCACTCGTCCTCGACGCCGGAGATGGTCCGGGAGGACTGGGCCCGGGTCCAGGTCTACGCCCGCGAGTACGGCCGGGACCCGCAGCGCATCGGGCGCGTCTACTCCAACTTCATCTGGGTGCTCAAGCCGGGCGAGAAGCCGGAGAGCGCGGCGGAGCGGTTCAAGGTCTTCTCCGGCATGGACCTGGACTACTGGCGGACCTACTACCTGCTCGGCGAGGCTCCGGAGCTGGCCGAGCGGATCTCGGCCCGCATCGCGGCGCTCGACGGGGGCGTGGACACCATCGTGCTCAACCCGCTCGACTGGAGCCTGGAACAGCTCGAGCTGATCGCCGGAGAGGTCCTGCCGCGGGTCCGGGCGTGATCCGGCTCACCGGGGCGCGCGTCAAGCGCGTGGAGGACCCGCGCCTGCTGCGCGGCCGGGGCCGCTACGTGGACGACCTGACGCCGCCGCGGCTGCTGCGGGTCATGTTCGTCCGCAGCCCCCACGCCCACGCCGCCGTCCGCCGGGTGGAGACCGGAGCCGCGCGCGGCGTGCCGGGCGTGGTCGGGGTCTTCACGGCCGCCGACCTGCACGCCGACGTCCAGCCCCTCCGTCCCCGCCTGGAGGGCGGCGGCTTCACGCCGACCGCGTGGCCCCCGCTGGCCGGCGACCGCGTCCAGTTCTGCGGCGAGGCGGTGGCGGCGGTGGTGGCCGAGACGCCGGCGGCCGCCGCCGACGCGCGGGAGCGGGTGACGGTGGACTACCAGCCGCTGCCGGCGGTGACCGCGGTGGACGACGCGCTCGAGCAGGGACGGGTGCTCTTCCACCGCTACGTCAAGCACGGCGAGGTCGAGCGGGCTTTCGCCCTCGCCCCGGTGACCGTGAGCGAGACCTTCACCCACGCCCGCGTGGCCCCGTCGCCGCTGGAGCCGCGCGGCGTGGTGGCCGACTGGGACGGCCAGACGCTGACCGTGTGGGCGTCCACCCAGAGCCCCCGGATCCTGCGCGCGGCCCTGGCCGCCGCGCTGGGGCTGCCCGAGCCCCGGGTGCGCGTCGTCGTCCCCGACGTCGGCGGGGGCTTCGGCCTCAAGATGCACGTGTTCCCGGAGGACGTCGCGGTGGCGGCCCTCGCCCGGCGGCTGGGCCGGCCGGTCAAGTGGATCGAGGAGCGGCGCGAGCACCTGGCCGCCGCCTCCCACGCGCGCGAGCAGCGGATGGAGGTGGCGGCGGCCGCCGCCGCCGACGGGCGGCTGCTGGCGCTCCGCGCCCGGATCTACTCCGACGCCGGCGCCTACCACCTCTACCCGGTGACGGCTGCGCTGGAGCCCCTCGGGAGCGCCGCCATCCTGCCCGGTCCGTACCGCGTCGACGCCTACGAGTACGAATGCCTGGCGCTGGCCACTCACAAGCCGCCGCTCGGCGCCTACCGGGGAGTGGGGATGACGTTCGGGGCGTTCGTGATGGAGCGCCTGCTCGACCTGCTGGCCGAGCGCTGCGGCCTGGACCCGGCCGAGGTCCGCCGTCGCAACCTGATCCCCCGCGAGGCCTACCCGTGGTCGTCCCCCAGCGGGCTCGTCTACGACAGCGGCGACTTCCCGAAGGCCCTGGCCGAGGCGCTCGCGCTGGCGGGCTACGACGACCTCCGCCGGTGGCAAGCCCGCGCCCGGGCCGAGGGACGGCTGGTCGGCATCGGCCTCGCGTGCTACACGGAGTACACGGGCATGGGTGCCGAGGTGTTCCGCCGGCGCGGCATGGAAGACGTGCCCGGCATCGAGGCGGCGAGCGTCCGCATGGAGCCCGACGGCAGCGTGCGGTGCCTGGTCTCGTTCCCCTCCCAGGGCCAGGGCCACGCCACCGCGCTGGCCCAGCTCGTCGGCGACCGGCTCGGGGTGCCGGTGGAGCGCGTGCGCGTCGAGGCGGTGGACACCGCGTCGGGGCCGCTCGGCAGCGGTACCTTCGGCAGCCGGGGCGCGGTCGCCATGAGCGGCGGTGCCGCCGTCGCCGCCGACCGGGTCCGCGCCAAGCTGGTCCGCCTGGCCGCCGCCCGACTGGAGGCCGGGCCGGCCGACATCGTGATCGAGGACGGGCACTGTCACGTGCGCGGCTTCCCGGACCGTGCGGTCGCCGTCGCCGAGCTCGCGCGCGCGGCCTACTCGCCGCCGGCCGGCGGCCTCGGGGACGGGCTGGAGCCCGGCCTCGAAGCGACCGTCTACGTCGATCCGCCGGGGCCGACGTTCTCCGGGGCCGTGCACCTGGCGGTGGTGGAGGTCGATCCCGACACCGGCCGGGTCGGCGTCGACCGCTATACGGTAGTGGAGGACTGCGGTCCGGTGATCAACCCGCTGCTGGTGGAGGGTCAGGTTCACGGCGCGGTCGCCCAGGGACTGGGTGAGGCGCTGCTCGAGGCGGTCGTGTACGACGACGCCGGCGCGCTGCTCACCGGCACGCTGATGGATTACGCGCTGCCCCGCGCGGGCGACGTGCCGGAGCCGCAGGTCGGGCACCTGGAGAGCCCGGCTCCCCACGTGCCGGGCGGCGTCAAGGGCATGGGCGAGGGCGGCACCATCGGCGCCCCGGCCGCCATCGCCAACGCGGTCGCCGACGCCGTGGCCCCGCTCGGCATCCGGGTCACGGCGCTGCCGATCCGGCCCGAGGACCTGATCCGGCCCGGGCGCCGGCGGGAGTAGGACGTGTTCCCCTATCACGACGAGAACGAGACTCAGCGCACCCCGCTGGTGACCTGGGGGCTCATCGGGCTCAACGTGCTGACCTGGCTCACGGTGCAGGGGGCGGGGACGGTGCCGGCCCTGCCCCGCTCGGTCTGCGAGCTGGGGCTCATCGCCGGCGAGCTCACCGGCGCGGTGCCGCCGGGCACGGCGATCGAGATCGGCGAGGGACTGCTCTGCGTCACCGATCCCGGGCGGCCGTACCTGCACATCGTCACGTCGATGTTCCTGCACGGCGGCTGGCTCCACCTGCTCGGCAACATGTGGTTCCTCTACCTCTTCGGCAACAACGTCGAGGACTCGATGGGGCGGGGCCGCTTCATCGTCTTCTACCTGCTCTGCGGCGTGGCCGCCGCGCTGCTCCAGGTCTTCCTGACCCCGGACTCGCCGGTCCCGATGGTGGGCGCCTCGGGCGCCATCAGCGGCGTGATGGGCGCCTACCTGGTGCTCTACCCGCACGTGCGGGTCTTCGCGCTCGTGCCCATCGGCTTCTTCCTGATGTCGATGGCGCTGCCGGCCTGGACCATGCTGCTCTACTGGTTCGTGATCCAGCTGCTGAGCGGCATGACGATCGTGGCCGGGGTCAAGGGCGGTGGGGTGGCCTTCTGGGCGCACATCGGGGGCTTCGTGGCCGGGGCGGCCCTGGTCAAGCTGTTCGCGCGGTCGGACTACGTGGCCGCTCACCGCAGCCAGCACTGGCGGCCGCGCCGGCTCGCCTGATCGCCGGCGGCGTCCGGGCCGGCCGGTGAAGGTGGGTCTCGTCCTGAACGGCCTCCGCCCGGCCGCCGAGGTGGCCGAGCTGGCGCGGCGGGCCGAGGACGCCGGCCTGGCCCACTTCTGGCTCTCGTCCGGGGCCCGCACCAAGGACCACTTCCTGCGCCTGGCCGTCGCCGCCGGGCAGACACGGCGGATTCAGCTCGGGGCGGTGGCCGTGAGTCCCTTCGAGGCCCACCCGGCGCGCCTGGCCGTCGAGCTGCTCACGCTGCACGAGATCGCCGGCGGCCGCGCCGCGGTGGCCGTGGGCGGCGGCGGTGACTTCGCCGCCACCCTGGGGGCTCCGCTCAGGGGCCGGGTGGAGGCCGTCGCCGAGACGCTCGAGATCATCCGGGCCGTGGCCCGCGGCGGGCGGGTGAGCCACCGCGGCGCGCTGTTCCAGGTCCGCGATTTCTTCTCGCCGTGGACCGCCGTGCCGCCGCCGCCCCTCTACGTGGCTGCCAACCGGCCGCGGATGATCCGCATGGCGGCCGCCGGCGCCGACGGGGTGATGTTCACCGACATGCCGCCCGGCGCCGTGGCCGCCCTGGCCGGGCGGCTGCGGGCGCACCTGGCCGAGGCCGGCCGCCCGGCCGACGACGTCCGGGTGAGCAACTGGTTCGTGTGGAACGTGCAGGACACCGCGGCCGAGGCGCTGGCGCTGGCCCGCCGCCGGCTGGGGTTCCGCCTCTACTACGTGCGCGACGTGGGCGCCGCGCTCGGGCTCACCGAGCGGGAGGTGGCCGAGCTCGACGCCCGGCAGGCCGAGATGCGGCGGGCCGTGCTGGAGGGGCGCGAGCCGTGGGTGCCGGAGCCCGCCCTCGCCGACCGGCTGGTCGCCGCCCTCACGCTGAGCGGGGGCCTCGCCGACCTCGACGCGGTGATCGAGCGCCTGCGGGAGTTCGAGCGGGCGGGGCTGACCGAGATCGCGCTGGCGCCCCACGGCGACCCCGCCCGCGCCATCCGGCTCCTGGGCGAGCGGGTCGTGCCGGCCCTGCAGCGTCGGCCCGGGTGAGCGGCGCGCATTGACAGGGACCGGTCCCGGTATTACGTTGCCGGCCGCGAGTCCACTCGTCGACCGTTTCCAGGGAGGCGATCTATGAACCGCGCGACCCGCACCGGCCTGGTCATCCTCACCCTTGCGCTCGCGACCGTGGCGACGGCGACGGCCCAGCAGGCGCCGCCGCCCTGGGCCCAGGGGCGCCCGCCGGAGCTGGCCACCTCGCCGCTGGCGCCGCATCCGCAGCCGCCCGCCCCGACGCCGGCCGAGAAGATTCCCGTGGACCGGATCAAGCTGCCCCCAGGGTTCAAGGCCGAGCTGTGGGCCTCGGGGATCAACAACGCGCGGGCGATGACCTGGGGAGATCGGGGCACGCTCTTCGTCAGCAGCCGCGTCGCCGGCAACGTCTACGCGGTCGTGGACCACGGCGGCCGGCGGGAGGTGAAGACGATCCTCAAGGGCCTGCAGATGCCCAACGGGGTGGCCTTCAAGGACGGCACGCTCTACGTGGCCGAGGTCTCCCGGATCACCAAGTACGAGGGCATCGAGGCGAACCTGGACAGTCCGCCGGCGGCCAAGGTCGTCATCGACACGCTGCCCAAGGACCTGCCTCACGGCTGGAAGTACCTGGCCTTCGGTCCGGACGGCAAGCTCTATTTCAACATCGGCGCCCCGTGCAACATCTGCCTGCCGCCCGAGACGCACGCCAACATCGTCCGGATCAACGCCGACGGCTCGGGGTTCGAGTACGTGGCCCGCGGCGTCCGCAACAGCGTGGGGCTCGCCTTCCACCCGGTGACGCGCGACCTCTACTTCACGAACCACGCCCGGGACTGGCTGGGCGACGACGTGCCCGAGGACACGCTGCACCACGTGGTCAAGCCGGGCGCCCACTTCGGCTACCCGTACTGCCACCAGGGGGACATCCTCGACCCCGACTTCGGCGCCGGCCGGGCCTGCAGCGAGTTCAACCCGCCGCTGCTCAAGCTCGGCCCTCACGTCGCCGCCAACGGCATCCACTTCTACACCGGGGCCATGTTCCCGCCCCAGTACCGGCACCGCATGTTCATCGCCCAGCGGGGCTCGTGGAACCGGGCCCAGAAGAGCGGCTTCCGGGTGGTGACCGTCGAGTACCGGCCTGGCCAGCCGCCGAAGCACGAGGTCTTCGCCGAGGGCTGGCTCCAGGGCGACCAGTTCTGGGGCCGCCCGGTCTACCTGCAGGAGATGAAGGACGGCTCGCTGCTGATCTCCGACGACTACGCCGGGGCGATCTACCGGATCACCTACGGTCGATGATCTCTCCTCGCCGGCCGGAGGATCTCTCCCCTCCGGCCGGCCTCCGCCGGTGACCGTCCCCGCCCGACGGTTCGGGTTCGTCCGCCTCGGCGGGGCGGTCTCGCTCGCCACCCTGCTGGCCGCGGGCGCGGCGGCGATGCCGGCGGTCGACGGCGACATCGAGGCGGGCCGCCGCAAGGCCGGCGCCTGCGCCGCCTGCCACGGTCGCGACGGCCACTCGCTTATCCCCACGGTGCCCTCGCTCGCCGCCCAGCCGGCGCTCTACACCTACTACCAGCTGATCCAGTTCCAGACCGGGCGCCGCCGCAGCCCCGAGATGGCGCCGTTCGTCGCCGACCTGAGCGACCAGGACATGCAGGACCTGTCCGCGTACTACGCCGCCCAGCCGGCCGTCGCCGCCCCCACCTCGGAGCCGGCCGACCCCGTGAAGATGGAGGCCGGCGAGCGGCTGGTGTCGCGATACCACTGCAACGCCTGCCACCTGCCGACGCTCGGGGGCCAGAAGCACATCCCGCGTCTGGCCGGCCAGCAGGAGGAGTACCTGCGCCGGCAGCTCCGGGCGTTCAAGCAGCAGAAGGCGGCCGACCTCGACGGCAGCATGACGATGGCGGCCCAGCCGCTGACGGAGGAAGCCATCGAGGCGCTGGCCCACTACCTGGCGCGGGTCGGCCCGCGAGCCGGCGGACCCGGCGGTCAGCGCTGAGGCTGGCCCCGCTCGATGTCCATCTGGTGCTCGTGCACCCGGCGGACGGCCTCGCGGTAACGGTCGAGGACGGCGGCCCGGGCGCTGTCGAAGCGCATGCGCTCGAAGGCGACGCCGGCGATGAAGCCCATGGCCAGCAGGTACACCGCGGCCAAGGCGAGCCACAGCGCGCGCTTCCAGGGACGATTCACAGGCCGGCCATGAAGCCGCCGTCCACCGGCAGCGCGACCCCGGTCACCCAGCGCGCCTCGTCGCTGGCCAGGTAGACCGCCGCCCAGGCGACGTCCTCGGGCGTGCCGAGCCCCAGGGGATGGCGGCTCACCAGCGCGTCGTAGCCGCCGGTGGCCTTGAGCTGGGCCACGTACCCTCGGTTCAAATCGGTCTCGACGAAGCCCGGACAGACGGCGTTGACGCGGATGCCGTCCCGGGCGCACTCGAGCGCCATGGTCTTGGACAGGTTCACCACGCCCGCCTTGGCCGCCGCATAGGCGGCGACCGAGGGGCTTCCCTTGAGGCCGGCCACCGAGGCGACGTTCACGATGTTTCCCCGCGTCCGGCGCAGCTCGGGCAGCGCGGCCTTGGAGCACCGGAACACCGCGGTCAGGTCGGCGTCCAGCGTCAGGGCCCAGTCCTCCTCGGAGCAGTCGGCGGCCGACGTGCGCGAGACCAGGATCCCGGCGTTGTTCACCAGGACGTCCAGCCGGCCCCAGGCGTCGAGCGTGGCGTGCAGGAGGCTCGCGATGTCGGCCGGCCGGGTGACGTCGGCGGCGATCGCCAGCGCCTGGCCGCCGGCGGCGGCGATGTCGGCGGCGACGGCACGGATCGGTTCCGGGCGCCGCCCGTTGACGACGACCTGCGCTCCTTCCAGCCCGAAGCGCCGGGCGATGGCGCGGCCGAGCCCGGTGCCGCCGCCGGTCACGATGGCCACCTTGCCCTTGAGCCGCATGCGCCGCCTCCGCTACCGGACGGTCCCGGCCACGACGCGCTCGCCCACGGGACCGGGTGCCGGCACCGCATGCTCCTCCCGCCACAGCAAGGGCAGGGCCAGCAGCGGCAGCAGTCCCAGCACGCCGACGGTGATCATCAGCTGGCCCAGGTTGGAGTAGTCCTGCTGGGTGACGGCGAAGAGGTCGTTCAGGTAGCGGGTGAAGAGCTGGCTGGCCGACAGCGCCAGGTTCATGAGCGAGGCCATGATGGCGAACATGGTCGCCTCGGCCCCGGGCGGCGCCGTCCTGGCGATCAGGATCAGCATCGGGACCATGGTGAGCTGCCCGAGGGGGGCCGAGATGGTGGTGTCGATGAAGGCCAGGGTGCGGGCGCTGATCCCCAGCCAGTCGTGCAGCCCGTAGAAGAGCCCGATGTTCGGCAGGTAGAGGACGGTGCCGGCGATCACCACCCAGAGCAGCGTGAACGATACCGGGCGGCGCACGATCGTCTTGCGGAAGACCAGCAACCCGGCCAGGCTCAGCACCGACGAGACCTGGGCCAGCACGCCGAGGAAGCGCTGGTCGAACCCGAGCCGGTCGATGGCCCAGTACGAGTAGCCCTGGCCGACCCCGGGCGTGGCGCGGAACAGGAAGATCACGATGGAGGCCACCGCCACGCCGCGCGAGATGCCGACGCCGCGCAGCAGGAACCCGATCAGCAGGAGCGACACGATCAGGACGATCTCTTCGTCGAAGGGCACGTTGAGCATCTGCAGCCCGGCGCCGAAGGCCGCGTAGGCCAGACCCACGAGCAGCACGATCCGGGCCCGGCCGGCGCCGAGCGGGCCCGGGCCGAGGGCCGGCGGCAGCGAGCGCGGGCGGACCCGGCGGGTCAGCGGCACCGTGGCGGCGACCATCAGCGGCAGGACGGCGGCCACGGCGAAGG
>DATLZL010000399.1:0-3053 GCA_035574035.1 Binatia bacterium
CGTGCCTGTCGCCGCCGCGTCCGCACCCGCCGCCGGAGAGGATGAGGGCCGCCGCCCGATCGACGGCACGCCCGACACCATTCGCGTCGCCACCGACAAGGTCGACCGGCTCGTGGACCTGGCCGGCGAGCTCGTGATCGCCCAGTCCATGGTGACGCAGGCCGTCCGGCTGCTGTCGGCCGACGGGCCGGCCGCGGAACGGCTGGCAGCGCTGGCCGAGGCGGTGGCCCAGATGGACCGCCACACCCGCGAGCTCGAGGAACGGGTCATGGCCATCCGCATGCTGCCGATCCGGACCGCGTTCGGGCGCTTCGCGCGGGTCGTGCGAGACGTCGCCCAGGCCTGCGGCAAGCAGGTCCGGCTGGAGACGCGCGGAGACGAGACCGAGCTGGACCGGACGGTCATCGAACGCATCGCCGACCCGCTCCTGCACCTGGTCCGCAACGCCGTCGACCACGGCCTGGAGCCCCCCGAGGAGCGCCGGGCGCGCGGCAAGCCGCCGGTCGGGACCGTGCAGCTGGCGGCCTCGCAGCGGGGAGGCAGCATCTTCATCGAGGTCACCGACGACGGCCGCGGGCTCGACCGCGCGCGCATCCGGGCCCGGGCGGTGCAGGCCGGGCTGGTGGCGCCCGGAGAGGCCCTGACCGACGAGCAGGTGGACGCGCTGATCTGGGCTCCGGGGTTCTCGACCGCCGCCGAGGTGACCGAAGTCTCGGGGCGCGGGGTCGGCACCGACGTCATCCGCCGCAGCATCGAGGCGCTTGGCGGCACGGTCACGGTGGAAACGCGACCCGGCGTCGGCACCACGTTCCGCATCCAGCTGCCCCTGACGCTGGCCATCATCGAGGGTCAGGCGCTGCGGGTGGGCCGCGAGACGTACGTGGTTCCGCTGGCAGCGGTCATCGAGTCGGTACGCCCGGCGCGCACGGCGCTCCACACCCTCGTCGGGCGGGCCGAGACGCTCGTCTGGCGCGGCGAGGCGGTGCCGGTGGTCCGCCTGCACCGCCTGTTCGAGGTGACGGGCGCCGAGGAGGACCCGGCCCGCGGCCTGGCGGTCGTCGTCGAGCACGACGGCCGGCGCGCCGCCCTGCTTGTCGATGAGCTGCTGGGCCAGCAACAGTTCGTGGTCAAGAACCTTGACCGGTGGCTGTGTCGGAGCGACCGCATCGCCGGTGCCACGATCCTGGGCGACGGCCGGGTGGCGCTCATCCTCGACGTGGCGGCGCTGGTGACGGCGGGCCTGCACGGCGGGCCCGACCCGGCTCCGGCCGCCGCCGCCCCAGCGGCGCCGTGAGCCTCCCCAGCGCCCTCCTGCCGGCCGGCGAGCCGGGCGCCGATCCCGTGCTCTCACGGGAGCAGTTCGAGCGCTTCCGGCAGCTCGCCGCGCGCTGGGCCGGCCTGGCCCTGGGCCCGCACAAGCGGGCCATGCTCCAGGCCCGCCTGGTCCGCCGCCTGCGGGCGCTGGGCCTGGCGACGTTCGAGGCCTACTGGGCCCGCCTGACCGACCCAGCCAGCGGCGCCGAGGAGCGCGTGGCGTTCATCAACGCGCTCACGACCAACAAGACCGAGTTCTTCCGCGAGCCGCACCACTTCGCGTACCTCCGCACCCCGTGGGCGACGGCGCTCGCGGCGCCCGGGCGCCCGGGCGGTCGCCGCCTGCGCCTTTGGTCCGCGGGGTGCGCCAGCGGCGAGGAGGCGTACTCGCTGGCGATCGTGCTGGCCGAGGCCGGCCTGGTCCCGTCGGGTTGGGACACGCGGATCCTGGCTTCCGACATCGATACCGAGGCGCTCGACACCGCCGCCGCGGGAATCTATCCGGCCGAGCGTCTGGCCCCGCTCGGACCCCAGGGCCGGGCACGCCACTTCACCCGCCGCGCAGAGGCGCCCGATGCCTGGGAGGTCCGTCCGGCACTCCGGGCACTGGTGACCTTCCGGCGCATCAACCTGGTCGACGAGGCCTGGCCCATCCGGACGCGCTTCGACGTCATCTTCTGCCGCAACGTGTTGATCTACTTCGACCGCCCGACCCAGCAGCGGGTGCTGCGCCGCCTGGTCGGCCTGCTCGTGCCCGGCGGGCTGCTGGCGCTCGGGCATGCGGAGTCGGCCTTCGGCCTGGTCGACGGGCTCACCCTTGTGGCCCCGACCCTCTACCGGGTCGCGGCATGACCGAGCGGCCCGTCACCGTCGGGGAGGTCGCGGTGGTTGCCGACACCGCCACGCTGGTCACGCTGGTGGGCTCTTGCGTGGCGGTGTGTCTCTGGGACCCGGTCGCCCGAATCGGGGGCATGAACCACTTCCTGCTGGCGGAGGCGCCGGCCGGGGCCGAGAACGATCCCCGCTTCGGGCCCGGGGCGATGCACGATCTGTTCGAGGCTATGGCCGCCGCCGGCGCCGATCTCCGGCGGCTGCGCGCCAAGTGCTTCGGCGGCGCCCACGTCCTGGACGGCGTGGGCGTGGCCGACCGGGTGCCGACCCGCAACGCCGCCTTCGCGCTGGCGGCGCTGGCCCGCGCGGGGGTGCCGGTGGTGGCCCAGGACTGCGGCGGGCGGCTGGCCCGCCGAGTGCGCTTCCACACCGACACCGGACGGGTGGTCGTCACGCGCTACCGCCCGGCGGCCGGGCACCGCCTGACCGTGGGCGGCCGGGCGGCCGGGGACTCGCGGTGACGGCACCGGTCCGGGTGCTGATCGTGGACGACTCGGCCCTCGTGCGCCAGATGCTGAGCCGCCTGCTGGCCGCCGACCCCGGGGTCGAGGTCGTCGGCACCGCCCCCGACCCGGTAGCGGCCGAGCGGAAGATCGCCACGCTTGCCCCCGACGTCCTCACGCTCGACGTCGAGATGCCGCGCATGGACGGCCTGGCTTTCCTCGAGCGGCTCATGCGCGTGCGGCCGATGCCGGTGGTGATGGTCTCCTCGCTCACCCAGGCCGGCTGCGAGACCACGCTGCGGGCGCTGGAGCTCGGCGCCGTGGACGTCGTGGCCAAGCCCCGCGTGGACGTCCGCGAGCGCCTGCAGGAGCTGGCCCGGGAGCTGGTCGACAAGGTCAAGGCCG
>DATLZL010000400.1:0-2027 GCA_035574035.1 Binatia bacterium
GTCAACGCGGTGGTGGACGCGCTGGCCCCCCTCGGCGTCACCCATGTCGACATGCCGCTCACCCCGGAGAAGATCTGGCGCCTGATGCGGGCGGCTTCTGCCCGGACGCCCGGCGCCGGGCGCTGAGACGCCGCGGTTGCCCGGTCAGAACACTCGAGGCCGCGGTTCGCGAATTGGCGGGTGGAGGTCGCATGGCCCGCTCGCCGGCAGTCCGGCGCGGCTCGAGGACCTGTGAGCGGCGAAGAACCGTCCGGCCGCGGCCGCCAGGCCCCGCTGGTGGTGAGGCCGTCCCCGCGACGCCTCGTCGGCCGCATCGCGTTCCTCGCGCTCTTCGCGGTCTTCGCCTGGCTCCTCATCCGCCTCGACTGGCCTCGCCTCGCCCCGGCCGCCGTCCTGTTCGTCGGCGTCCCGGTGGTGTTCATCCTCGATGCGCTGATCACGTTCCGCGTGCGGCTCTGTCTGGACGCGGACGGCATTTCCCACACGGGCAAGTTCGGCCGCTGGCACCGCCGGTGGCAGGACCTCGCGGCGTGGACGCACCGGGAGTTCCGCGGCTTCAACGATCCGGTGGCGGTCGTGATCCGGTTGCACCCGAAGTCGGGGGGACCGCCGCTCCGGATCAGCTCGGCGCTGGTCTTCTACAAAGACCAGACTTACCGGGCCGTCTACGAGGGCTTGACGCGCCATCTGGGGCCGCCCTCGCCGGAGTTCATGGTCCGGTGAGGCGGGCCGCTCACCTCGAATGACCGGACCGGCCGGCGCTCGCGTGCCTGGCGAGGTCTCGACCGGGAAAGCAGCCGGCCGCCGGGTTGGCGCCGGCCGGCCGAGCGGGGTGCCCGTGAGCGCCCCCGTCACTCGCCTGCTCGCCACGGCCGTGCTGCTGCTGGTCGGGTCGGTCGCCGTCTCGGCCCAGCCGCCGGGCAAGATCCCGCGGGTGGGTGTGCTCAGGCCGGGGAGCCCTCCGCCCGAGGACTTCGGCCAACGCGAGGCGTTCGAGGCCGGCCTCCGCGAGCTGGGCTGGAGGCCGGGGATGAACATCCTCATCGAGTACCGGTACGCCGGCGGTCGGGACGAACGCCTGGCCGACCTGGCCGCCGAACTCGTCCGGTTGCCGGTGGACGTGATCGTGGCCAGCGCGCCCCAGGGCGTCCGGGCGGCCCAACAGGCGACCCGCTCGATCCCGATCGTCATGTCCATGCTCCCTGACCCGCTCGGACAGGGATTCGTCGCGAGTCTGGCCCGGCCTGGCGGCAACACGACCGGTCTCACCCTCGATTCCGAGGAACTGGCCGGCAAGCAGCTCGAGCTGCTCAAGGATGCGCTGCCGGCGCTGACCCGCGTCGGCGTGCTGCGGAACCCCCAGTCGCCGGGCTATGACGTCGCCAGACGGCAGATCGCGGCCGCCGCGCGCCGCCTCCAGCTCGACGTGCGGGACTTCCCGCTGAGCCGCCCCGAGGACTTCCCCCGCGCGTTCGCCGCCATGAGCCGGGCGGGCGTGGGCGCGATCCTCGTGCGCCGTGACGTCCTGGTCCTCGAACCCCCACCGGGCCCGGATCCTGGCCCTGGCTGCCGAGCGTGGGCTGCCCGCGATGTACAACTTTCGCCAGTTCCCCGAGTCCGGCGGCTTCATGTCCTACGGCGCCGACCTCAACGACATCCACCGGCGCTCGGCGAGCTTCGTCGACCGGATCCTGAAGGGCGCGAAGCCGGCCGATCTCCCCATCGAACAGCCGACGAAGTTCGAGCTCGTCATCAACCTGAGGACGGCCCGGGCCCTTGGCGTCACGATTCCACCCGCGCTGCGGCTGCGCGCCGACGTGCTGATCGAGTGAGGCGGACGACCGGCTCCGGCGCCCTCGGCACTCATCAGATCATCGTGTAGCCGCCGGAGACGCTGAGGGTCTGACCGGTGACGAAGCCGGCGGCGAGATCGGAGGCCAGGAACAGCACGGCGCCGACGACGTCCTCCGGGCGGCCCACCCGGCGCAGCGGGTAGGCCCGGGCGATCCGGGCCTTCATCTCCTCCG
>DATLZL010000401.1:0-2273 GCA_035574035.1 Binatia bacterium
CGCCCCCTCGGGCTCCGCCGCCGGGGCGACGCGTGGAAACAGCCCCGACAGGCGCTCGACCGGCGCGCCCGCCGCCAGGCCTCCCCAGGCGGCGTCGCCCAGGCGCGGCTCGTCCCGCTGGCCGAGCGCGGCCCGGATGCGGGCCGCCGCGTCGGGTACGAACGGGGCCAGCACGATCCCGAGGAAGCGCAGCGACTCGCCCAGCACGTAGAGGACGCGCTCGAGCCGCGGTCGGGCCGCCGGGTCCCGGGCGAGCTCCCACGGCCGGGTGGCGTCTACGTAGCCGTTGAGCAGGCGGACGAAGTCCCAGATGCGGGCCAGCGCGCGCTGGAAGGCGAAGACCTCCATCGCCGCCTCGACGTCGGCCACCACCGGCCCGACGGCCTCCCGCACCGGCCGGTCGAAGGTATCGAGCTCGGTGTCGGCCGGCACGCGGCGGATCCCGCCGTGGGCGGCGATCAGCGTCGTCGCGCGCGACACCAGGTTGCCCAGGTCGTTGGCCAGGTCGGCGTTCAGGCGCCCGACCAGCGCTTCCTCGGAGAACTCGGCATCGAGGCCGAAGACCATCTCGCGCAGGAGGAAGTACCGGAAGGCGTCGTTGCCGTACCGGTCGGCCAGGGCCAGCGCCTCGACCACGTTGCCAACCGACTTGGACATCTTGCCGCCGCCCAGGCTCCAGTAGCCGTGGACGTTGAGGTGCCGGTACATCAGCTCGTCCACCGGCTGGCGGCGCGCGTCGGCCAGCGCCTTGAGCATGCACGGCCAGTAGATGGCGTGGGGCTTGAGGATGTCCTTGCCGATCAGGTGCTGGGCGGCCGGCCAGAAGGTGCGGAACCGCTCGTGGTCCGGGTAGCCCAGGGCCGACACGTAGTTGATCAGGGCGTCGAACCAGACGTAGGTGACGTAGCCCTCGTCGAACGGCAGCGGGATGCCCCAGGTCAGCCGCGAGCGCGGCCGGCTGATCGAGAGGTCCTGCAGCGGGTCGCGCAGGAAGGCCAGCATCTCGTTGCGGTAGCGCTCGGGCCGGATCAGCGCCGGGTGCCGCTCGATCCAGTCCACCAGCCACGCCTGGTACTTCGACATCGTGAAGAAGTAGTTCTCCTCCTCGATGTAGGTGAGCGGGGTCTGGTGGTCCGGGCACCGGCCGTCCACGATCTCCTTCTCGGTGTAGAACCGCTCGCAGCCGAAGCAGTACTGCCCGCCGTACTTGCCGAGGTAGATCTCGCCCGCCTCCCACAGCGTGGTCAGGATCTGCTGGACCACCCGCTGGTGGCGGGGCTCGGTGGTGCGGATGAAGTCGTCGTGGGTGATGCCGAGACGCCGCCACGCCTCCCGGAAGGCGGCGGCGTTGCGGTCGGCGTGCTCCTGCGGGCTCACCCCCGCCTGGGCGGCGGCCTGGGCGATCTTGTCCCCGTGCTCGTCGGTGCCGGTGAGGAACCACACCCGGTCGCCCCGCAGCCGGTGGTAGCGGGCCATGGCGTCGGCCATGATGGTCGTGGACGCGTGGCCCAGGTGCGGGCGCGCGTTCACGTAGTAGATGGGCGTGGTGAGGTAGAAGACGCCGGGCGGGTTCACGAGCGGTCGAGCTGGGCCTGGATGTGCGGGCGTCCCTCCCACGTCACCTGCTCGATCGGCACCTCGGCCTCGCTGCCGTCCGGGAAGCCGACCACCACCGACTGCTTGAGCACGCGGACCGCGCGGACCTTGCCGCTCATGCAGCCGCCGCCTCCGCAGGAGGCCTGGCAGGGCGTGTTGACGCGCGGCAGGCGCGCCCGCAGCTCCTCGTAGAGCGAGAACTCGTAGAGCAGGCAGCACTTGAGCCGGCCGCAGTTGCCCAGGAGCCGGCTGTCGGTGAGCGGCATGTCCTGGGTCTTGGCCATCTTCACCGAGATGGGCTCGAACTTCCGGAGATGGGAGGCGCAGCAGAGCTGCCGCCCGCAGGGGCCGATGCCGTCCATCAGGCGGGTCACGTCGCGGGCGCCGATCTGCCGCATCTCGACCCGGGACCGGAACTCGCGGGCCAGGTCGCGCACCAGCTCGCGGAAGTCCACCCGCTCCTCGGCGTTGAAGTAGACCGTGGTGCGCCGGCCCCGGGGGTGGAACTCCACGTCCACCACCTTGAGTCCGAGTCCCCGCTCGCGGGCCCGGCTCTGCGCGGTGAGCACGGCGCGCTTCTCCCGCTCGCGGCGCTCGCGCCACTGCCGGGCCTCGGCCTCGCTGGCCGGGCGCAGGACCCGCGGGTAGGCCCGGTCGCGCCGGGACGCCGGCAGCGG
>DATLZL010000402.1:0-3327 GCA_035574035.1 Binatia bacterium
CGGGGCGCCGGGCACACCGGCGCCGCCGGCGCCCGGACGGGCCCCCGGGCCCGCCGCCCCCGCCAACGGAGGCGCCGCCTCGCCGGTCACGTCGGTGCCGTCGGGCCTGCCGCTGTCCTCCGAGTACGTCATCGGCCCCGGCGACGTGCTGCAGATCTCGGTGTGGAAGAACGAGTCGCTGTCGCGCCTGGTGCCGGTGCGGCCGGACGGGAAGATCTCGATGCCGCTGCTGCACGACGTGCAGGCGGCGGGTCTCACCGCCATGCAGCTGCGGGACAAGATCGCCCGGGCCCTGGCCGAGTTCCTGCCCAACCCCGAGGTCTCGGTGAGCGTCACCGAGGTGCGCAGCATGCGGGTGTCGGTGCTGGGCGAGGTCATGCGGCCGGGCGTGCTGGAGCTGCGCGGCACCACCACCATCCTGGAGGCCATCGCCATGGCCGGCGGCTTCCGGGACTTCGCCTCGCCGAGCAAGATCATGGTCATCCGGACCGACGCCAACGGGCGGACCGAGAAGATCCGCTTCAACTACAACCGGGCCGTCGGCGGTGACGAGCAGAACCTGGTCCTCAAGCCGGGCGACGTCATCGTCGTCCCCTGACGGAGCCCACCATGACCACCGCCTCCAGCTCCCCCTCGACCCGCGGCGCCGGCCTGGCCAGCGTGCTCGAGATCCTCCGCCGGCGGCGCGGCCTGGCTTTGGTGCCCTTCCTGTTCGTCCTGGCCGCCGCCGCCTCGCTGGCGATCTTCCTGCCCGGGCTGTGGACGGCGCGGGCCGTGATCATGGTCGACCGCCAGCAGGTGCCGGAGACCATGGTGAAGTCCACCGTCACCGGCGAGATCGAAGCCCAGCTCATCACCCTCTCGCAGACGATCATGAGCCCCGACCGGCTGGCGGCCATCATCCAGCGCTACGGCCTCTATCCCGAGCTGCGAGCGCGGGAAGGCATGGAGGCGGCGGTGGGCCGCATGCGGCGCGACATCACGATCGACTTCGCCGGCGAGACCGACCGCCGGCGGCGCGAGCCCCGCACCGTCCTGTTCTCGGTGGCCTACAGCAACAGCGACCCGCGGGTGACCGCGGCCGTCGCCAACGAGCTGGCCGGCCTCTACGTGGCCGAGAACGTCCGCTACCGCGAGCAGGCGGCGGCCGGCACCGCCGAGTTCCTGGACAAGCAGCTGGCCGAGCTGCGCCCGCGCCTGCTCGAGCAGGAGCGGCGCATCGCGGCCTACAAGGAACAGTACCTGGGCGAGCTGCCCGAGCAGAAGGAAGCCAACCTCCGCACCCTGGAGCGCTTGCAGCAGCAGCTCATGCTCGCCCACGAGAACAACCGCCGGGCCAACGAGCGGCGCCAGCTGATCACCCAGAGCCTGAGCCAGCTGGACACCACCGTGACCGGCCCCGCCCGCGGCGCCGACGTCTCCCCGGCGGCCGCGCTGGCCGCCCGGCTCAACATCCTGCGTCAGGAGCTGGCCCAGCTGCAGTCCGTCTACAGCGACAAGTACCCCGATGTGGTGGCGGTCAAGGAGCAGATCCGCACCCTGGAGGCCCGCCTGGAGGAGGAAAAGGCCCGGGAGAAGAAGGCGGCCGCCGCGGCCGCCCGCGCCGGCGAGGGCCGCGAGCTGCGGGCCCCGCCCTCCAACCCCTACGTGGCGAGCCTGATGTCCCAGCTCGACCAGGCCAACGTGGACGCCAAGTCCACCGCCGAGGAGATCGCCAACCTGAACCGGCAGATCGCGGTCTACCAGCGGCGCCTGGAGAACACGCCCAAGCGCGAGCAGGAGCTGGCCGTGCTCACCCGCGACTACGAGACCACCCGCGAGCTGTTCCGCTCGCTGATGGCCAAGCGCGAGGAGGCCGGGATCGCCGCCGACCTGGAGGCCGTGCGCAAGGGCGAGACGTTCCGGATCGTCGAGGCGGCCAGCGTGCCGCAGCGGCCGACCGGGCCCAACCGCTGGCGCCTGCTGCTGATCGGGCTGGTGCTGGCCGTGGGCACCAGCGCCATCGCGGTGGTCCTGGCCGAGCAGGTGGACACCTCCTACCGCACCGTGGACGAGGTCCGGGCCAGCCTGCCGGTGCCGGTGCTGTCCACGATCCCCAAGATCACCACCGAGCGGGACCGGGCGCGGCTGGCCCGGCAGCGCCGCTGGGCCACCGCCGCGGTGGCGGTGGGACTGCTGGCGGTGATCGGCTCCTCGTTCGCGGTGGCCCGCAACAACGACGCGCTGGTCAGCCTGCTGACGCCGGCCCCGACGCCGGCCCGGAGGTAAGGGGCGGTGTACCTGCAGTTCTACGGCCTGCGCGAGGCGCCGTTCAGCCCCACCCCGGACCCGCGGTTCCTGTTCCAGTCGGCGCGCCACCGGGAAGCGCTGGCCCAGCTCATCTACGGCGTGCGCGAGCGCAAGGGCTTCATCGTCCTCACCGGCGAGATCGGCACCGGCAAGACCACGCTGCTGCGCACGCTGCTCGAGCGGCTGGACGAGCGTCATCCGGTGGCGTACGTGCACAACTCCGCCCTGCCGTGGGATGGGCTGTTCGAGTACATGCTCCACGACTGGGGCGTGAAGTCCAACGGCGCCACCGCCGCCGTCCGGCTCGTCGAGCTCAACGAGTTCCTGATCCACCAGCATCGCCAGGGCCGGGCGCCGGTGCTCGTCATCGACGAGGCCCAGAACCTCTCCGTGGAGTCGCTGGAGAACGTGCGGCTGCTGTCGAACTTCGAGACCACGCACGCCAAGCTCCTGCAGATCCTGCTGGTCGGCCAGCCGGAGCTGCGTGACAAGCTCAACGCGCCGGAGCTGCGGCAGCTCAAGCAGCGGATCGGCCTGCGCTGCCACATCGGCCCGCTCTCCCCGGAGGAGACGCGGCAGTACATCCGCCACCGCCTGCGGGTGGCCGGCGCCGCCGACGTGGGCCTCTTCACCGACGCCGCCGTGCAGCGGATCACCGAATACAGCCGCGGCGTCCCGCGCGTCATCAACACCCTCTGCGACCACTGCCTGATCAGCGGCTACGCCGACAGCAAGCGCCGCATCGACCAGCGCATCGTCGAGGAAGCGATCGAGTACCTCGAGGAGGGCGAGCAGCCGCGCTGGCGGCGGCGGCGGCAGGTCAGCCTGACGCCGGCCCGGGGCTGGGTCTGGGCGGCGCGGGGCGGGGTGGCGGTGCTCGTCGCCGCCCTGCTGGCCATGGTGGCGCTCGCCGCGAACAGCGTGGGCTGGTTGCCCTAGGAGGAGACGCCGTGAGCAAGTTCTTCAAGGCCCTGGAGAACGCCGAGCGCGAGCGCGCCGCCGAGGCGCCGGCCGCGCCCCCGCTGGCGACGGCCCCGG
>DATLZL010000403.1:0-4043 GCA_035574035.1 Binatia bacterium
GGCGGTCGCCTTCGTCGTCCGCCACGGCAACTTCGACTCCCGCAGGGAGGCCGAGCAGCGCGCGGCCGAGCTGGGCCGGCTCGGGTTCCCCAACCACGTCGTGCAGGTGAGATAGACGGCGGCCCGCCGTGCTGCCGCGCGCGCTCCTGACCGGCCTCGGCCTGCTGGCGGCCAGCTTCCTGGCCGCCCAGGCGCTGGCCGGCGTGCGGTTCGAGCATGCCTTCGCCGCGCTCTTCGCCTTCGCCGTCTTCCTCTTCGTCTTCGTGCGGGCCGACGCCGGCCTGTACCTCGTGCTGTTCTCCATGCTGCTGTCGCCCGAGTTCGTGGTCGGGGGCGCCGGCGAGCTGGCCGAGGGGCGCCGGGTCGTCCTCCGCCTGGAGGACCTGCTGCTGATCGCCATCACCCTCTCGTGGCTGGCCCGGATGGCGGTCAACAAGGAACTCGGCCTGGTGGTCCGGACGCCGCTCAACCGGTGGATCGTCCTCTACGTGGCCAGCACGCTGGCGGCGACCCTGACCGGCTACCTCACCGGCACCGTGAAGACGGCGGCCGGGTTCTTCTACGTGCTCAAGTACGTCGAGTTCTTCGTCGTGTACTACATGACGGTCAACAACCTGCGCGACCGGCCGCACGCCCGGCGCCTGGTGGTGGCCGCCTTCATCACCGCCGCCCTGGTCAGCCTCATCGCCGCCGCCCAGATCCCCACCGGCGAGCGCGTGAGCGCGCCCTTCGAGGGCGAGACCGGCGAGCCGAACACGCTCGGCGGGTACCTCCTGCTGATGATCGCCCTGGCCGGCGGCGTGGCGCTGGAGACGACCCGGCTGCGGGTGCGGGCGGCGGCCCTGACGCTGTTGGGCCTGATGGTCGTCCCGTTCCTCTACACGCTCTCGCGCGCCTCCTACCTGGGCGTGATCCCGATGGTCGTCGTCCTGGCGCTGCTCTCGAGCCACCGCCGGCTGATGGGGGCGGCGCTGCTCGTCCTCGTCCTGGCGGCGCCGCTCGTGCTGCCGGCCCTGGCGCCGGCGCCGGTCGCCCGGCGGGTGCTCTACACCTTCGAGCCCGAGCAGGGGCAGCCGACGGTGCGGATCGGCGGCGTCGCCTTCGACCCCTCGACGTCGGAGCGCCTGCTGGCGTTCCGGAAGGCGGTCGAGGGCTGGCTGAGCCGGCCGCTGCTCGGCTACGGCGTCACCGGCTTCCGGTTCATGGACGCCCAGTACGCGCGCACGCTGGTGGAGACCGGCCTGGTGGGCTTCGCCGCCTTCCTGGCCCTGCTGG
Source organism: Binatia bacterium (assembly GCA_035574035.1). Taxonomy (GTDB): domain Bacteria; phylum Methylomirabilota; class Methylomirabilia; order Rokubacteriales; family CSP1-6; genus DATLZL01. The sequence goes on from DATLZL010000403.1 coordinate 1,276, forward strand.
TCGCCGTGCTCCGCGGGGGGCTGGCCTCCTTCCGCGCCCTCCGCGACCCCGAGGATCGGGGCCTGGCCCTGGGCTTCGTGGCCGGCACCGTGGGCCTGGCCGTCCACGCGGTCGGCTCCAACACCTTCATCATCGTGAGGATCATGGAGCCCTTCTGGTTCTTCGCCGGCGTCGTGGTGCTGCTGCCGCACCTGCGCGACGCCCCGGGTCTCGAGCCGGCCCTGCGGCCGGCGGCGGCGACGACATGAGGGTCTTCATCGCCGGCGTGGACGGCTACCTCGGCTGGTCGCTGGCGCTCTACCTGGCCCGGCGCGGCCACGACGTGGGCGGCATGGACGCCTACTACCGGCGCGACTGGGTGGCGGAGGTGGGCTCCCAGTCGGCGACCCCGATCCGGCGGATGACCGAGCGGCTCGAGGCGTTCCACGACCACGTCGGCCGCAGCCTCGACTTCCGGCGGGGCGACCTGCGCGACTACCACCGGGTGCTGGACCTGCTGCGCGCCTTCGAGCCGGACGCCATCGTGCACCTGGGCGAGCAGCCTTCGGCGCCCTACAGCATGATCGACGTCCACCACGCCGTCTTCACCCAGACCAACAACCTCGTCACCACGCTCAACATCCTGTTCGCCATGCGTGAGGCCTGTCCCGGCGCCCACCTGGTGAAGCTCGGCACGATGGGCGAGTACGGCACGCCCAACGTCGACATCCCGGAGGGGTTCTTCGAGATCGAGTACCGCGGGCGGCGGGACCGGCTGCCGTTCCCCCGCCAGGCCGGCTCCTGGTACCACCAGTCCAAGGTCCACGACAGCCACAACGTGATGATGGCCTGCCGGATCTGGGGGCTGCGCGCCACCGACATCATGCAGGGCGTGGTGTACGGCACGCGGGCGGACGGCCGGTTCGACGACGAGCGGCTGGTCACGCGCTTCGACTTCGACCAGTGCTTCGGCACCGCCGTCCACCGCTTCTGCGCCCAGGCGGTGGTGGGCCGCCCCCTGACGCCCTACGGCCGCGGGCGCCAGCGCCGGGGCTTCATCCCGCTCCGCGACGCGATGCAGTGTCTGTCGCTGGCGCTGGCCCACCCGCCGGCGGAGGGCGAGTACCGGGTCTTCAACCAGTTCGCCGAGACCTACACGGTGTTCGAGCTGGCCGAACGGGTGCAGCGCGTGGCGGGCGAGCTGGGGCTCCGGGTGGAGGTGCGCCCGACCGAGAACCCGCGCATCGAGCAGGAGGAGCACTACTACAACCCCGAGCACGAGCAGCTGCAGCGCCTGGGCTACAAGCCCACCCGGGACGTCGAGGGGGAGATCCGGACGATCCTGGAGGACCTGCTGCCCCACCGCTCGCGGATCCTGGCCCGCTCGCAGGCCCTGGTTCCCGACATCCGCTGGGACGGCCGCCGCCGGAAGGTGCGCGACCTGTGAGAATCGCGTTCTGCCAGCGCGTGCTGCCGGAGTACAACATCCCGCTCTTCCGGCGGCTCGGCGCCCGGTGGGACATCGAGTGGATCCTCACCCTCTTCGCCCAGCGCGAGCGCTTCTACTTCGACCCCGAGCGCCTGGGCCCGATCCGGGTGCGCACGCTGCGCCGGCCGCCCTTCCCGCTGCTGCCGTTCCGCTCCCGCGTGCTGAACAAGCTCCCGGTCGCCGCCCACCTGGCGGTGCTGGCCGCCCGGCTGGCGGCCGCCGTCCGCGGCGGCCGGTACGACGTCGTCATCGGCGGCGACCCGGCGAGCTTCGAGTGCCTCACGGCGTTCCTGGCCGCCCGGTCCAGCGGGGCCCTGTTCGTCCTCGCCTCGGACACCTGGCGGTGGCCGGTGCTGGCGAGGGACCGGTGGCGGAAGCCGCTGGTGCGGGCGATGGTCCGCCGGGCGGCGGTCCTGATCGCCGGGGGCAGCCGCGCCCGCGACTGGCTGCTCGACCTCGGCGCGCCCGAGCACGCCGTGTTCAACGTCTACCACACGAACGTGACCGCACGCCCCCGGCCGCGCACGCCGCCGGCCGGGGAGCGCTTCGTCCTGTTCGTCGGCCGCCTGGAGGAGCGCAAGGGCGTCGAGGTCCTGCTGGAGGCCTTCGCCGGTCTCGAGCCCCGGCACCGCGACGTCCGGCTGCTGATCGTGGGGCGCGGCGCGCGCCGACCGGCGCTCGAGGCCCGGGTCCGGGCCCTCGGGATCGCCGACCGGGTGGAGTTCGCGGGCTGGGTCGACCACGCCGAGATCGACCGCTACTACGAGCGGTGTGCGGTGTTCGTCCTGCCCTCGGTCTTCACCGCCGACGGCGGCTACGAGCCCTTCAGCAACGCGGTGATGGAGGCGATGGCCTGCGGGGCGCCGGCCGTCACGACCACCGCCAACGGCGCGGCCGAGGACGTGATCGAGCACGGCGTCAACGGCCTCGTCGTCCCCGAGCGCGACGTGGCCGCGCTGCGGGCGGCGCTCGCCCGGCTGCTGGACGATCCCGAGGCGGCCGAGGCGATGGGCCGGGCCGGCTGGGAGACCGTGCGGCGCGAGTTCAACGTCGACCGCATGGCCGAGCGCTTCTCGGCCGCCCTCGAGCACATCGCCGCCCTCCACGCCGTCCGCCGGCCGCTCGCCGCCGGCGCGCGGTGAGCGACGCGGGCGGCGCGCCCGGGCGCCTGGCCGTCTCCCTCGCCGCCGGCGCCGGCTTCAGCGCCGGGCGGTTCCTGGTCGGCGTCGCCGCCACGCTGCTCGCCTCGATCCTCGCCGCCCGCGCCCTCGGCCCCGAGGCGTTCGGCACGTACCGGCTC
>DATLZL010000404.1:0-2151 GCA_035574035.1 Binatia bacterium
GACGTCCGGGCCGCTGGCGTCGATCCCCACCCGCTCGGCCTCCTCCAGCACCAGGCGGGCCCGGATCATCCACTCGACCTCGGGCGGGCCGAGGGGTCCCACCGCCGGCTCGAAGCCGAACAGGCCGAGGGCGCGGGCCAGCACGACGTCGCCGGCGAGCACCGGCGTCTCGTTCACGACCGCCACCACCGTCTCCACGAGCCCCGGGTGCGCGGCGGCCGGCCCCGGGGGAGCGGTGAGCACGAAGAGTGCGGCGAGCGCGGCGGCCGCGGACCGTGGCCGGCAGGCGCGGAGCCGCCGGGCGCGGCGAGGTGGAGCCCAGGTCGGGACGGAAGCGCCGCGCATCGTCAGAACGGGTAACCCACGGTCACGTAGACGCGCGGCTTCTGCGCCTGGCGTGGCACCCGGTCGAGCGGGTAGCCGACGTCCAGGCGGACAGGACCCACCGGGGTGGAGACCCGGAGGCCGGCGCCCACGCCGGAGCGCAGGTCGTCCAGCGAGAGGTCCTCCACGCGGGCGGTGACGGCGCCGGTGTCCAAGAAGAGGGCGCCGCCGAGCCAACGCCACAGGGGAAACCGCCACTCGGCGTTGAGGACGAGCAGCCCCTGTCCGCCGGTCGGGTTGCCGCGGGCGTCCAGCGGCCCCAGGCGGCGCTCGCGGTAGCCCCGCACGGTGGTCGCGCCGCCGGCGAAGAAGCGCTCCTCGATCGGCAGCTCGGTGGTATCGCCGAACGGGCCGGCCAGGCCCAGGCGCACGCCGAGCGCCAGGACCGTGGGCGGCAGCAGGTCGAGGAACCAGGCGGTCTCCAGGCGCGCCTTCAGGAAGTCGGCGTCGCCGCCGAGGGCGAAGCCGGCGACCTCCAGCGAGGCCAGGTGGAAGCTGCCGCGGGTGGGGTCGAGGGGCCGGTCGCGCCGGTCCAGCGTGAGCTCCGGCGTGAGGGTCGCCAGCAGGTCGGTGCCGGGTCGCACGTCGGCCTCGACCAGCGTGGGGTCGACGTCGAAGCGGTCCACGCGCGACAGCCGGTAGCGCAGGGCGCCGCGCAGGCCGGAGACGACCTCGGGCCACAGCTCGCGCTCGGCGGCGGCGGTCAGCCCCCAGCGCTCCAGCGAGAACCCGATCTCCTCGCTCCGCTCGTGGAAGAGCGAGCCGTCGCCCACCCACCGCGTGCCGAGCAGCCAGGGCTCGCGATAGCGCAGCTCCTGGCGGTCGGCCCGCTCGCTGAGCCGCAGCCGGAGGGCCAGGCTCCGCCCGGTGCCGAACAGGTTGTCGTGCCCGACCTCGACGAAGCCGCGGGCCCCCTCGAAGGTGGAGTAGCCCACGCCGGCCGCCACGCTCCAGGGCCGCCCTTCGCGGACGATGACCGTCACGTCGCTGAACGGGACCGGCCCGGGCCGCAGCGGCTCGACCTCGACCGACTCGAACAGGCCGAGCTGCATCAGGCGCCGCTGGGCCTCGAGCAGGGCCTCGGGGTCGAAGGGGTCGCCGGGCGCCAGCGGCAGCTCGCGCCGCACGACCCGCTCCTCGGTCAGCGTGAGACCCCGCACCAGGATGCGGCCGACGCGCGTGCGCGGGCCTTCCTCGACGTCGAAGACGACGTCGACCAGGTGGTCCCGGCGCGTGCGGCGCGCCTCGACTCGCGGGTGCAGGTAGCCGGCCCGCGCGTAGCGTCGCTCGAGGACCCGCCGGGCCTCTTCCACCGCGGCCTCGCTCCACGGCGCACCCGGGGGCAGGCCCAGCGCCGCCCGGAGGGTGTCGGCGTCGAGGGCGCGGACGCCGACCAGCCTCACGGAGCCGACCGTCAGGCGTCGCCCGGCCTGGACCGGGATGACGACGCGCACGCGCGTGCGGTCGTCGCTGTAGGCGAGCGCCGGCGGTCCCACCCGGGCCTCGGCGAACCCCTCGGCGGCGAGGAAGTCGGCCAGCCGGCGGAGGTCCCGCTCCAGGACCTCGGCCTGGAAGACCCGCCGACGCAGCCACCCGGGCGGCGCCGTCTCCAGCCGCTCGCGCAGCCGGGGCTCGGGGACGCCGAGGTCGCCGGTGAAGGCCACCGATTCCACGCTCACCCGCGGGCCCTCGACCACCGCGATCCGCAGCACCCGGTCGCCGTCGCGCTCCTCGAGGCTGGCACCGGCGACGGCGAAGGCGTGGCCG
>DATLZL010000405.1:0-2811 GCA_035574035.1 Binatia bacterium
GGCTCGGGATCGGCCCCGGCGGCGCGCCGCCGCAGGCCGAAAAACAGGTAGTTGACAGCCAGCGCCGCGACGTCGTCGGCCGGCTCGCCCCACTCGCCCCGGCTGCGGTCCAGGACCGAGAAGTCGGTCCCGTCGCGGAAGAGCAGGTTCCAGGGGTGGAAGTCCCCGTGCACCCGCGACAGGCGGTCGGCGCGCGCCCGCAGCCGCCACCGCCAGCCGACGGCCGCCCGCTCGATCTCCTCGCAGACCTCGGGCGGCAGCAGCGGGTAGGGGTGCGGGTAGCTGTCGAGGATGCCCATCAGGCACTCGCCGTGCCCGACCAGCTCCCGGATGCGCCGGGCCCACAGCACCGGGTCGTCACGCTTGTCGCGGTGCACGTCGGCCAGGAACCGGGCCAGCGCCGCGGCCCGGTCGAGGTCTTCCACCTCGAGCGGCTGTTCGAGCAGGCGCTCCAGGTCGCGCCAGTACGGCCGGCCCTCGGCCTTCTCGACGACCTGGAAGAAGTCCGCCGCGTCGGCGGCCGACACGAGCCGGCCCGAGCGGCGCACGAATCCGACGTCCAGGCTCCGGACGTGCCGGGGAAAAGTGTTGTAAGCCGGATGGGCGAACAGTGCCTGCCACGCCCGGTCCGCCGGATAGTCGTGGCCGAAGCCCGGAGTCGGCCGCGTGCGCGCCAGGACCAGCCGTCGCGGCTCCCCGCCCACCGTGCAGTCCACCTCGAGCGGGACCCCGTACCCGAACCCCTTCGGGTCGGCTGTTCCGTCGCCCGGTTCGCCGAGAGGCCGGAGACCGAGCACGCTCACCGGGGCGCCGAGCACCCGGGTCAGGTAGCGCGCCAGCGCCCGCAGTCCGATCGTCCCCTCAGCCATGGTTGCACGCCAGGCTGTCCGACGGGGAAGCAACATCGGGGCCGCCCCACCCACCCGGATAGCCGAGCTTTGAGGCCGAGGCCGGTGAAGCCCATGGGGCACGGGCGCCGCGGGTGGGACACGGATGCCCCGCGCGGAGTCCGGGACCCGGTCCTCAGCTCCTGGCGGTCTCCCGAGCTCTCACCTCGGCCTCCAGTTCCCGCTGGCGCTCGAGCAAGCGGTCGCCATAGCGGACGGGGTAGGGCGCGGGGTCGCGCAGCCGCCGGACCTCGACCGGGAGCGCCGCCAGTTCCCGGGCGCAGCGCTCGCGGATCGCCGACAGCGGCGGCGGTGACTCGACCGGCCGCCCGCCCTCCATCACCGTGCGCAGCAGCGGCTCGGCCTCGGCCGGGGCCGGCTCGTCGCGCAGGGCCAGCAGGTCGTGATCCAGGGTGCCGTCCGCCCGCCGGCGCCGCCACACCTGCTTTTCGCCGGTCCAGGTAGCCTTGCCGGGGCTCAACTTGAGCACGTCGCGGCCCGCGTAGCGGACGAGCTTGTACGCCATGTCGAGGTACGGAGCGTCGGCAGAGACGTCCATCCGGGTGCCGACGCCGAAGGCGTCCACCGGAGCGCCCGCCTCGAGGACTTCCTCGATCGCGTGTTCGTCCAGCCCGCCGCTGACGAAAATCCGTACGTACTGGAGGCCAGCCTCGTCGAGGATGCCGCGCACCGCCCGGCTCAGGGCGACGATGTCGCCGCTGTCCAGGCGCACCGCGCCCAGGCGCTGGCCCCGGGCCTCCATCTCGCGGGCCACGGTCACCGCCTTGCGGGCGGCCGCCAGCGTGTCGTACGTGTCGAGCAGGAGGGTGGTGGCGTCCGGGAACGCCCGGGCGAAGGCCCGGAAGGCGTCGATCTCCCGGAGAAAGGCCGACACGTACGAGTGGGCCATGGTCCCGGCCGGCGGCAGGCCGTACCGCATGGCCGCCAGTACGTTGCTGGTCATCACCGCGCCCGCGAGGTACGCGCACCGGGCAGCCTTCGTTCCGGCGTCGAGCCCGTGGGCGCGGCGTAGCCCAAAATCCACCACGGGGCGACCGCGGGCTGCCAGGACCGCCCGGGCGGCCTTGCTGGCCAAGACGGTTTCCAGATGGCAGAGGTTCATGACCGCGGTCTCCACCAGCTGGGCCTCGATGATCGGCGCCGTGATCTCCAGCAGCGGCTCGTCCTCGAAGATCACGGTGCCCTCGGGCACCGCCCGAACGGTGCCGGTGAAGCGGACGTCGGCCAGGAAGTCCAGGAAGCCGGCCGGGAAGAGCCCGAGCGAGTGCAGGTAGCGGAGGCTGTCCTCCGAGAACTCGAAGCTCTCGAGGTACCCCAGCACCGCCTCCAGGCCCGCGGCCACCAGGAACCCGCGGCCCGGCGGAAGCCGGCGGACGAAGAGGCTAAAGGTCGCCGGCTCCTGCATCCCCTCGCGGTGGTACGAGGCGGCCATGGTGAGCTCGTAGAGGTCCGTGAAGAGCGCGGCGTCGCGGATCGACACCGCGCCCGAGCTGAACACACCGCAGGCGCAGACCGTCACGACGCCCCACGCGGCCGCGCCGCCGCCCTGTTCCAGGTCATGCCCATCGACGGCGTGCAGCACGTCAGGTGCCACCGCCGGCGGACAAAACGGCGCGGCAGATCGCGCGGCCGGTCCCCGGCGCCGGCCGCGGTGCGCCAGCGCCGCCGCCCCACTGCGTCTCTGGTACCCCAGCGGCGGTTCCGCGCGACGACCGCGTTCCCGGCGCCTCCCGCCCACTCGGGCCGGGCATCGGCGTTGCACCGCGCGCGATGGCGGAAGGGTGGATCATGCCGGGGCCGGGTGGGCGATGGGCGATGATCCTCGCCGGAGGCGAGGGACTGCGGCTGCGTCCCCTGACACGGCTGATCGCCGGCGACGACCGACCCAAGCAGTTCTGCCGGC
>DATLZL010000406.1:0-8934 GCA_035574035.1 Binatia bacterium
CAGAGCAGACCGCCGGCCTCGACGTCCACGGTGATGACGCCGGCCGGCCGGCGTCCGCATTCCACGCAGGCGTCGGCCCGCAGCCGGTGGCCGAGGGCGTCGACCAGCCGCAGCCCGAACACCACCGCCACCCGGCGCGGCGGCCGGCCGGCCTCGATGGCCGCCAGCCCGCGCCCGAGCAGCCCGTAGACGGCCGCGTTGGGGTCCCGCTCGGCGGTGAGCCGCGTCACGCATTCGGCCATCCAGGCCGCCTGCGCCAGGCGATCCAGGTCGTCCCGGACCCGCGCGAAGGGCCGGAGGACGTCGAAGTGGTCGACCTGCACCAGCTCGCTCCGCCCGCCGTCGAAGAACACCAGCTCGCCCTGGGTGCCGAGCTCGAGGGCGCCGGTGAACCGGGAGCGGACCCGCCGTGCCGCCCGCGCGACCCCGCGGATCTTCCCGTACTGGCGGGAGAAGAACGTCACCACGCGGTCGCTTTCCGCCAGCGGAAAGCTGCCGACCACGATGGCGGCGGTGCGACCGAGGCCCACGTCAGGACGTCAGCAGGAAGCCGAACTCGCGCAAGGCACGCTCGTCCTTGCGCCAGCCCGGCCGCACCTGCACCGTGAGCCCCAGGAACACCTTGATACCGAAGAAGGCCTCCAGCTCCAGGCGCGCCGCCGTCCCGATCCGCTTGAGCATGTGACCGCCCTTGCCGATGAGGATGCCCTTCTGGGACTCCCGCTCGACGAAGATCGTCGCCCGGATGTCCAGGCGCGCGGGGTCCTTGCGCTCGGTGAGCTCGTCCACGCGCACCGCCACCGCGTACGGCACTTCCTCGTGGGTCGCCTGGAAGACCTTCTCCCGGATGACCTCGGCCACGTAGAACGTCTCCGGCTGGTCGGTGGTGACATCGGTCGGGAAGTAGGGCGGATGGGCGGGCAGGACCTGCTGGATCAGGGCCAGCAGGCGGTCGCAGTTGGTGCCCTCGAGCGCCGAGATCGGCAGGATCTCGCGGAACGCCCGGGCCTGGCGCCAGGCGTCGATCAGCGGCAGCATCCGCTCCTTGGGTCGGACCGCGTCGGCCTTGTTGAGCAGGCAGAAGACCGGCGCCGCCGTGCCCTCCAGCGTCTCCAGCACCAGCGGGTCGGGGTGGGAGCGGGCCGTGGCGTCGATCACGGCGCAGACGACGTCCACGTCCTCCAGCGCCCGCTCGACCGTCTTCATCATGAACTCCCCCAGCATGCCGGTCGGCGCGTGCAGGCCGGGCGTGTCCACGAAGATGATCTGGGCCTCCGGCGTGTTGCGGATGCCGGTGATACGGTTGCGGGTCGTCTGCGGGCGGGGCGAGACGATAGCCAGCTTCTCACCCACCAGGCGATTCAACAGCGTGGACTTACCGGCGTTCGGGCGGCCGGTCAGGGCGACGAACCCCGACTTGAAGTCGGAGGCGGCCTCGGCGGCCGGCGCTCGCGCCTCGGCGTCTCTCACGGGAGCAGCCCGTGCCACAGGCGGGCGGGAAGGCGGCGGCCGCCTGCACTCAGGATCTCGCGCTCGCGCTGGTGCATGAGGCGGGCCTCGACCGGATCCCGGTCGTCGTAGCCGGCGAGGTGCAGCACGCCATGGGTGACCAGGAGGTCCAGCTCCAGCGCGGCCGGGACGCCGACCGCGCGGGCCTGGCCCCGGGCCGTGTCGGCCGAGATCACGATCTGGCCGACCAGGCCCCCGGCCGCCGCGGCGATCTCCAGCGGGAAGGCCAGCACGTCGGTCGGCCGGCGGACGCCGCGCCAGCGCGCGTTCAGGCGCCGGATCTCGGCATCGTCCACGACGAGGACCTCGACGTCGGCGCCGGGACGGCCCAGCGCCGCCAGGGCCCGGTCAGCGGCCCTGGCCAGCCGCCGCGGATCGACCGGGACGCGGGACTGCCGGTCCAGGACGACCGCCGGCACTCAACCGACGGAGACGTCGGCGGCTCCGGACGGCTCGCCGGCGCGCAGCGAGCGGGAAGCGTCGGCCGCGTCGTAGGCGCGGATGATGGCGGAGACCAGGTGGTGGCGCACGACGTCGCCGTCGTCGAAGTAGACGAAGGCGATGCCCGGCACGTCGCGCAGGATCGCCTGGACCTCGATCAGACCGGAGCCGCGGGAGGCCGGCAGGTCCACCTGGGTCACGTCGCCGGTGATGACCATCTTGGAGTTGAACCCCAGGCGGGTGAGGAACATCTTCATCTGCTCGGCCGTCGAGTTCTGGGCCTCGTCCAGGATGATGAAGGCGTCGTTGAGCGTCCGGCCGCGCATGTAGGCCAGCGGGGCGATCTCGATGGCGCCCTTCTCCATCAGGGCGGCGACCTTCTCCGCCTCCAGCATGTCGTAGAGGGCGTCGTAGAGCGGGCGCAGGTAGGGGTGGACCTTCTCGTAGAGGTCGCCGGGCAGGAAGCCCAGGCGCTCGCCGGCCTCGACCGCCGGCCGGGTCAGGACGATGCGCGCCACCTCCCGCTTCATCAGCGCGTGGACCGCCATCGCCACCGCCAGGAACGACTTGCCGGTGCCGGCCGGCCCGATGGCGAAGACCATGTCGTGGGCCCGGATCGCGTCCACGTAACGCTTCTGGCCGGGCGTCTTGGGCGCCACCCACTTCTTGCGCGAGGGGACGGAGATGGCATCGGCGAACAGGCCCTTGATGTCGGCCTCCTCGTCGTCGGCCACCAGGCGGGCGGCCGCCCGCACGTCGGGGGCCCGGAGCGGGGCGCCGGAGCGGACGAGCTCGGCGAGCTGGGTGAGGGCTCGCTCGGCCTTGCGGACCTGGCGCTCGTCTCCCTTGAGCATGATGTCGTGGCCGCGGGCGATGATCTGCACGTCCAGCGCGCCCTCCAGGGTCCGCAGGTGGTCGTCGTTCCGCCCGAGGAGCGGAAGGAGGTCCACGTCGGGGGCGATCGCGAGGCGGCGGGTGACCGTGCTCTGACTCAACTCCTCTTAAGGGTTCTGGCTAGAGTCTATCACGGCGATCCCGAGCTCCCGGAGCTGCGCGGGGCTGGCCGGGGCCGGGGCGTCGGTCATCGGGTCCACGCCCTTCTGGGTCTTCGGAAAGGCGATCACCTCGCGGATGGACTCCTCGCCGGCCAGCACCGCGGCCAGGCGGTCCAGGCCGAAGGCGATGCCGCCCATCGGGGGCGCCCCGAACTCGAGCGCGTCGAGCAGGAAGCCGAACTTGGCTCGAGCCTCCTCCTTGCCGAGGCCGAGCAGGTCGAAGACCCGCTGCTGGACGGCCTGCTGATGGATGCGAATCGAGCCGCCGCCGATCTCCTGGCCGTTGATCACCAGGTCGTAGGCCTTGGCCAGCACGCCCCCCGGGTCGCTCTCCAGACGCGGCAGGTCCTCGTCGCGGGGCGCGGTGAAGGGGTGGTGCATGGCCTGCCAGCGGCGCTCCTCCTCGCTCCACTCGAGGAGCGGGAAGTCCACCACCCAGGCGACGGCATAGCGGTCCTTCGGCACCAGGCCGTGGCGCTCGGCCAGCTCCACGCGGAAGCGCCCGAGGACGGTCGCCGCCTGGTGAGGTGCGTCGCCGACCAGCAGCAGAAGATCGCCCGCCTGCGCCCCCAACCGTTCCAGGAAGGCCGGCCGCACAGGCTCGAGGAAGCGGGCCACCGGCGACTGCAAGCCGGCCTCGGTGAGCTTGGCCCAGACCAGTCCCTTCGCCCCCCACGTCTTGGCCGTGGCCACCAGGTCGTCCGCCTCCTTGCGGCTCAGCCCGCCGGCCCCGGGCACGCGCAGGGCCTTCACCGCCCCCCCCTGGGCGACGACCTGGGCGAAGGCCTGGAACTCGCCGGGGCGGAAGAGGTCGGTCACATCGGCCAGCTCGAGGCCGAAGCGCAGGTCGGGCTTGTCCGAGCCGTACCGGGCCATCGCCTCGGCGTAGGTCAGGCGCGGAAACGGCGTCGGGGGCGCCGAGCCGTGGACGGCCCGCAGGATTTCCACCACCATGCCCTCGACCAGCGGCAGGAAGTCGTCGCGGTCCAGGAACGAGGTCTCGATGTCGATCTGGGTGAACTCCGGCTGCCGGTCGCGGCGCAGGTCCTCGTCCCGGAAGCAGCGGACGATCTGGAAGTACCGCTCGAAGCCCGCCACCATGAGCAGCTGCTTGAAGAGCTGGGGCGACTGCGCCAGCGCGTAGAAATGCCCGCGGTTCAGGCGGCTCGGTACCAGGAAGTCCCGCGCGCCCTCCGGCGTGGTGCGGATCAGGAAGGGCGTCTCCACCTCGACGAACCCCTGGCGGTGGAGATACTCGCGGGTCGCCCGCGCGATCGTGTCGCGGATGACGAAGTTGCGGTACATGCGCGGCCGCCGGAGGTCCAGGTACCGGTAGGTCAGCCGCGTGAGCTCGTCCACCTCGGCGTCGTCCTCGATCGGGAAGGGCAGCGGGCGCGCCTCGTTCAGCACCCGCAGCTCGCCCACGTGGACCTCGACCTCTCCGGTCGGCAGGCGCGGGTTCTCGGTGCCGGGCGGCCGCCGGGCGACGACGCCCCGGGCCGCGATCACGTACTCCCCCCGCAGCTCCTGGGCGCGCTGGTGGGCGGAGCCGCTCTCGGCCGGGTTGAACACGCACTGCACGAGCCCCGTGCGGTCGCGGAGATCCACGAAGATCAGCCCGCCGTGGTCGCGCCGCCGGTGGACCCAGCCCATGAGCGTGACCGCTTGTCCGGCGTCTGCCGCCCGGAGGGTCCCGCACGGGTGACTGCGGCGCCAGTCGCCCAGGCTCTCGCTCATCGCTCGCCCCGGATGCGCCGCCGGAGCCCCTCGGCCAGGTCCTCGAGGGGCAGCGCCGTCTGCTCGCCGGAGGTCAGATCACGCAGGGTGGCGGCGCGGCGTGCGAGCTCGTCATCGCCGAGGATGACGGCGTAGCGGGCCTGCAGCCGGCCCGCCTTGTCGAGCTGCGCGCGGAGCTTGCGCTCGGGGTCGCCGGTCTCGACCCGGATGCCGGCCCGGCGCAAAGCCCGGATGGCCGGCGCCAGCTCCAGGAGCGCCGCCCGCCCCAGCGGGACGAAGACGACGTCAGGCCGCGGGCGCTCGGGCGGGCGATCGAGCAACATCACGAGCCGCTCCATGCCGATGGCGAACCCGATGCCCGGGTCGGGGGGACCGCCGAGCGCCTGGACGAGGCCGTCGTACCGACCGCCTCCGGCGACGGCGTTCTGGGCGCCCAGCTGGGAGGTGACCACCTCGAACGTCGTCCGCACGTAGTAGTCGAAGCCACGCACCAGGCGGGGATTCACGGCGTACTTGATTCCGGCCGCATCGAGGTATTCGCGAACGGCGGCGAAGTGCGCGGCGCAGTCGGCGCACAGCTCGTCCTGAAGGCGGGGGGCGGCGTCGAGCACCGGTTGACACGCCGGGTTCTTGCAATCCAGGACGCGGAGCGGGTTGCGCTCGGTGCGGTCCCGGCAGTCCTCGCAGAGCGCCCCGGCGTGCTGCCGTAGATAGGCCACCAGCCGCGCCCGGTAGGCCGGCCGGCAGGCCTCGTCGCCCAGCGTGTTGACCTCCAGGCGCAGCCGCGACATCACGTCGAGCTGCTCGAAGAGATCCACCAGCATCACCATGACCTCGCCGTCCAGGCCGGGGCTCGCCTCCCCGAGCGCTTCCGCGTTGATCTGGTGGAACTGCCGGTAGCGGCCGGCCTGCGGGCGCTCGTGCCGGAACATCGGGCCGATGGTGTAGAGCTTCACCGGCTTCGGCGCGGTGTAGAGGCCGTGCTCGATGTAGGCGCGCAGCACCGAGGCGGTCGCCTCCGGCCGCAGCGTGAGCGATTCGCCGGACCGATCGGTGAAGGTGTACATCTCCTTCTGGACCACGTCCGTCACCTCGCCCAGGCCGCGCTGGAAGAGCTCGGTCCGCTCGATGACCGGCGGCCGGAGCTCCTGGTAGCCGTAGGCGTCGAAGAGCCGGGCCGCCGTCTCCTCGACGAGGCGCCAGGCGGGGGTGTCCGCCGGGAGGATGTCGTGGACGCCGCGGATGGCCTTGATGGAGCCGGAAACCGCCGTTACCTCCAGAGCCCGGCCAGCGGGATCGCGAGCCCGGGGAACAGGGCGGGCTCGAAGGTCCGGTCGCCCTCCAGCGCCGCCGCCGGCGAGTAGGCGCCCCGCACGAGCTCGAACGCCTCCAGCGTCCTGTCCTCCGGATCCAGCACCCAGTAGTGCGGGACCCCGTGCCGGGCGTAGGCCCCGGCCTTGACCACCCGGTCCCGGCGCCGGGTCACCCCGGACAGCACCTCCACGATCAGGTCGGGGGCGCCTTCGATACCGCGCTCGGACACGATCGCGGACCGCCCGGCCGCGACGAACACCAGGTCGGGGACGACGACCGTGCGCGGCGAGAGGATGACGTCGAAGGGCGCGATGAAGACCTCGCCGAGCCCGCGGGCGCGGACGTGGCCGTCGAGCACGGCGAACAGCCGACCCACCGCCCGCTGGTGAGCGCGGCGCGGCGAGGGCTCGGCGAACAGCAGGCCCTCGACGACCTCGTAACGGAGGCTGTCGTCGGGCAGGGCGCAGTAGTCCTCGTACGTCAGCTCGCCCGGCCGGCGGCCGCGGGGGTACTGCACCCGGGTCCCGCTCATGGCGCCATTCTACCGCTGCCGGGCGTACTCGTTCTTGAGAGCGATGTAGTTCTCGGCCGACCGGCGGATGAGGGCGCGGTCGTCGTCATCGATCTCGCGCCGCACCCGGGCCGGCGAGCCCATCACGAGGCTGCGCGGCGGCACCTTGGTTCCCGGCGCGACCAGCGAGCCCGCCGCCACCAGGCACTCCTCGCCGAGCTCGACGCCGTCCAGCACGATGGCGCCGATGCCGATCAGGCAGTGGGAGGCGATGCGGCAGCCGTGCAGCCGCGCCCCGTGGCCGACGGTCACGAACTCCTCCAGGATGGTCGGCTGGCCGCGGCGGTTGACGTGGACGATCGTGCCGTCCTGGATGTTCGTCCCCCGCCCGATCCGGATAGCGTTCACGTCGCCGCGCAGGACGCTGCCGAACCACACGCTGGCGTCCTCGCCCAGCTCGACGTCGCCGATGACGTGGGCGGAGTCGTGGACGAAGGCCGTCGGATGCACGACGGGCCGCCGGTCGAGGTAGGCGTGGAGCAACGGGGCGGGGGCTACTCCGGCGGCAGGGTCATGATGAGCTGCGTCTCGCCGGCCACCCGGAGGAAGTTCCGGTAACGGATGACCGCCGCCACCAGCGTCGGCGGGCCGCCGGCCTCGCCGGGGAAGGCGCCCAGGGCCCGGATGACGCCGTCGAAGCCCGAGTTCACCTGCTGGAGCCGGAGCCCGGCCGGGCCCCGGAAGATGACCGCCAGCACGCCGCCCTCCAGGTGGTTCTGCGGCACCAGCAGCTCCTGGATCCCGTCGCCGTCGAGGTCCACCGCCAGCGGCGTCGGCTCGAGCCGGAAGAAGAAGCTCCGCCCGCCGCGCTCGAGATAGCGGACGACCTCGATCTTTTCCCCGCCCCCTCCGACCTGGGAGCCCGACCGGTAGATCTCGTCCAGGCCGTTGGTGACGCGCAGCCGGTTCTGCTCGTCGATGTAGGCGAGCCCGCGCGTCTCCTTGCCGGCCACGTTGGTGAAGGTCGCCCCCGTCGCCCGGAAGGAGTCGGGGACCGGCACCGACCGGACCTTCACCAGCGCTCCGTCCTTCAGGGCCACCTCGTCGGCCTGCCCCTTGTTGAAGAAGCTCTCCTCCCGGAAGCGCTGGGCCCAGAGCGTGCGCGCCACCCCGGTGCCGTGCTCGTCCACCGCCAGCAGGATGGCCTCGATGTTGTCGGCCAGCACCGTCGGCTTGCCGTTCTGGAGGCCGACGATCACCGAGTTCAGGCCGGCCCGCACGTCGTAGCGGTTGGCCACCACCTCCAGCCGCCCGCTGCCGGTCAGGTCGGCCAGCTGGATCGAGAAGATCCGGCCGAGGGCCCACGGCGACCACGTCCACTCCGGCTCGAGGTTCTGGTTCACGATGCGGTACACGAAGATCTTCTGGCCGTCGCTCAGCGCCACCCGGGGGATCCGGTCGGCCGGGGCGACGGCGACGTCCATGCCGGTCACCGTGAACGGCAGCCGGGCGATCTCCTTGAGGGGGATGCCGGCCTCGGCCGCCGAGTAGCCCACGCTCGTCTCGCTCCCCCAGCCGAGCAGGCGCGCCAGCAGGCTCCGCGGCCTCTTCTCCGGGGTCGGCCCCTGGTCCCCGCCGCCGCCCGAGAACCGTCCCGGCTGCACGGGCTGGACCGAGGGCGGCACGAAGAAGGCCGAGGCCAGCGCGGCGTCCGGGCGCCCGAGGGTGAACAGCCGGGCCTCCACGAACGGCTTGCGCTCCACCGGCTTGAAGTGGAGGACGAGCAGGTTCTCGGCCTTGAACCGCTCGCCCGCCTCGCGGGCGCCGCGCCCCTGCACGAACTCCTCGGGGGCGATCTTCTGCTGGGCCAGCCAGACCGCGATCTGCTCGCCGAAGACGATCTGGAAGCGCCCGGTCCGGTTCAGTCCCTCGTAGATCTCGTTGACGGCGGCCTCGACCAGGTTGGGCCTCACGCCCGGGGTCGTGAGGGACACCAGCGTGAGCCGCACCCGGTCGGCCGAGCGCGCGCGGTCGCCGGGCTGGACGGGCTCGCCCTCGTAGCGGGCGGTGGCGAACCGGTCGGCCACCCGGGTGACGACGGCCCGACCGAGGCCCTGCTCGGCCCGTCCCAGCACCTCGCCCGTCCGGGGGTGGCGGATCTCACGCCCCTGGCGTACCACCTCGAGGGCGAGCCCCGGCTGCACCCCCTGGGCGCGGTCCACGGCGATGGTGATGGTGCCCGGCTGCGCCTCGATCACCTCGGCCTCGACCTTCGGGAAGAACGCCACCGTCTGCTCGACGAGCGCGCTCAGGGAGGCCGGCGGCGAGGCCGTCTGGGCGACCGCGAACGCCGGCGCGACGGCCACG
>DATLZL010000407.1:0-8341 GCA_035574035.1 Binatia bacterium
CGTCGAGCGCATCGAGCCGTACCGCCACGCCGTCGGCCTCTGCTACCGCTGCAAGACCGTGGTGGAACCGCTGGTCTCCAAGCAGTGGTACGTGCGGGTGCAGCCGCTGGCGGAGGCGGCCGTGCGGGCGGTGCGCCAGGGCCGCATCCGGATCATTCCCCGCGGGTGGACCAAGACCTACTTCCACTGGATGGAGCACATCCGCCCCTGGTGCATCTCCCGCCAGCTGTGGTGGGGCCACCGGATCCCCGCCTGGTACTGCGACCGGGACGGCGGCGTCTACGTGTCGCGGGAGGACCTGACGGCGTGTCCGAACTGCGGGGGGCCCGTCCGTCAGGACACCGACGTCCTCGACACGTGGTTCTCCTCCGGACTCTGGCCGTTCTCGACCCTGGGCTGGCCGGACGACACGCCCGAGCTCAAGACCTTCTATCCGACGTCGGTGCTCGTCACCGCCTTCGACATCCTCTTCTTCTGGGTGGCCCGCATGGCCATGCTGGGGCTGCACCTGGCTGGCGACGTGCCGTTCCGCGACGTCTACATCCACGCGCTGGTCCGCGACCCCGAGGGGCAGAAGATGTCGAAGTCCCGCGGCAACGTCATCGACCCGCTGGTCATGATGGACCGCTACGGGACCGACGCCTTCCGGTTCACCCTGGTGGCGCTGGCCGCCCAGGGCCGGGACATCCGCCTGGCCGAGGAGCGGATCGAGGGCTACCGGAACTTCGCCAACAAGCTCTGGAACGCCGCCCGCCTGGTGCTGACCAACCTGGACGGTTACGATCCGGGCGGTCGCCGCCGGGCCGCCCCGACGCTGGTGGATCGCTGGATCACGAGCCGGCTGGGGGCGACCATCGCGGCGGTGCGGCGCCACCTGCGCGCCTACCGGTTCAACGACGCCGCCTCGGCCGTCTACCAGTTCCTCTGGCACGAGTTCTGCGACTGGTACCTGGAGGCGGCCAAAGTCTCGCTCTACCGCGCCGAGAGCCCGGCCGTCCGCGACCGGACCCGCCACACGCTGGTCACGGTGCTGGAGGCCACGCTGCGGCTGCTCCATCCGTTCATGCCCTTCATCACCGAAGAGCTGTGGCAGCGGCTGCCGCGCCCGGCTGGCGGGCCGCCCTCGATCATGGTGGCGCCTTATCCCCGAGCCGGCCGTCGTGACGAGGTGGCCGAGCGCCAGATGGCGGTGGTCATGGAGGCGGTCACGGCGGTGCGCAACATCCGGAGCGAGATGCGGATCGCACCGGCGGTCACGCTCGGAGTGACGGTGCGGCCGGCGCCGGAGCACGCCCGGCTCTTCCCCGAGGCGGCGCCGGTGATCGAGTTCCTCGCCCGGTGCCGGCTGACCGTGGCCGCCGACGCGGCCCGGCCGGCGGGGTCGGCGCTGGCGGTGGTCGGTTCGAGCGAGCTCTACGTCGAGCTGGCCGGCGTCGTCGACCTGGCCGCCGAGCGGGCCCGCATCGAGAAGGAGCTGGCGCGACTCGACGAGAGCATCCGCCAGCTCGCGGCCCGGCTGGAGCGGCCCGACTTCCTCGAGCGGGCGCCGGCCGAGGTCGTGGCCAAGGAGCGCGGCCGTCTCGACGCCGAGCGCGAGCGGCGCGACAAGCTGGCCGCCAGCCTCACGTGGCTCGATCTGCCGGCGCGGTGATTCCGCCGATCGTCCGTCTGGACGTGGTCTCCTCCACCCAGACGGTGGCGTTCGACCTCGCCGCCCGGGGCGCCCCCGACCGCACCGTCGTGGTCGCCGAGCACCAGACCGCGGGCCGCGGCCGCCACGGCCGGTCTTGGCTCGACGAGCCGGGCTCGAGCCTGCTGGCCTCCATCGTCGTGCGACCGGCGTTGCCCCCGGGGCGCTGGCCGCTCTACGGCTTCGTCACCGCGGTGGCGGTGGCCGAGGCCCTCGGCGCGGCCGGCCTCGAGGCCCGGCTGAAGTGGCCGAACGACGTGCTGGTGGGCGGGGCCAAGATCGCCGGCATCCTCCTCGAGGCCCGGGGCGACCAGGCGCTGGTGGTCGGCATCGGCCTCAACGTCGGCCAGACGGCGTTTCCGGCCGGGCTCGCGGATGGCGCCACCTCGGTCGTGCTGGCCGGCGGGCGCACGCGGGACCGCGAGGTCCTGCTGGAGGCCATCCTGGCCGCCTTCGACGCCTGGCGCCGCCGCCTGGAGGAGGACGGCTTCGAGCCGGTGCGTGTTCGGTGGTCGGAGCTGAGCGAGACCCTGGGCCGGCGGGTGCAGGTGGGCACCGCCCGGGGCCGGGCGCTGCGGCTGGATGACGACGGCGCGCTGGTGCTGGCCGATGGGGCCGTGCTGCAGCGCGTCGTGGCCGGAGCGCTCCGTTGACACCTCCGGGGGGTACGACTATACTGCCCCAAATCTAGTAGGTCGCCGGGCGCCGATCCCTATATCTCGGACATGAGCAGGGGCGGCGACGGCGGGGAGAGGGAGAGCGAGATGGGGATGTGGGTCGGGCGGGGGCGGAAGGCCAGGGTGGCGTACGGGTTCGACGACATCGCGCTGGTCCCGGGGACCGTCACGGTGAATCCCAACGAAGTCGACATCTCGTGGGAGCTCTGCGGCCGGCGGTTCGAGCTGCCCATCGTCGCGGCGGCCATGGACGGCGTGGTGGGACCGCGGCTGGCCATCGAGATGGGCCGGCTGGGCGGCCTGGCCGTGCTGAACCTGGAGGGGATCTTCGCCAGGTACGAGAACCCCGACGAGGTCCTGGACCGGATCGTGGCCGCCAGCCAGGAGGAGGCCACCCGCATCATCCAGTCCATCTACGGCGAGCCCATCAAGGAAGAGCTGATCCACCGCCGCATCCAGGAGATCAAGAAGGGCGGCAGCCCCGTGGCGGTGTCGGCCATCCCGCAGCGGGCGATGCGGTTCGCCCAGATCGCCCAGGAGGCGGGGGCCGACGTGTTCGTGGTGCAGTCCACGGTGACCACCGCCCGCCACATCGCGACCGAGTACACGCCGGTCGACTTCCGCGCCCTCAAGAAGTCGCTCGCCATCCCGCTCGTCATCGGCAACACGGTGACGTACGAGGCGTGTCTGGAGCTGATGCAGTGCGGCGCCGATGCCCTGCTGATCGGGGTGGGGCCGGGCGCGGCCTGCACGAGCCGGGAGGTGCTCGGCCTCGGCGTCCCGCAGGTCACCGCCACCGCCGACTCCGCCGCCGCGCGGGACTTCTACTACAAGCAGACCGGCCGCTACGTGCCCATCATCACCGACGGCGGCATGACGACGGGCGGCGACGTGTGCAAGGCGCTGGCGGCCGGCGCCGACGCGGTGATGATCGGCTCGGCCTTCGCCCGGGCCACCGAGGCGCCGGGGCGCGGCTACCACTGGGGCATGGCCACGCCGCACCAGAACCTGCCGCGGGGCACGCGGATCCGCGTCGGCGTGGTGGGACCGCTCGAGCAGATCCTCTTCGGGCCCGCCTTCACCGAGGACGGCACCCTGAACCTGGTCGGCGCCATCCGCACCTGCATGGGATCGGTCGGCGCCCGCACGATCCGGGAGCTGCAGCAGACGGAGCTGATCATCGCGCCGGCGATCAAGACCGAGGGCAAGGTCTTCCAGCAGGCGCAGAAGCTCGGCCGCCCCCGCTGACGGGCGAGGTCGCCCGGTGGAGGCGCCCGACCGCATCGCGGTCCTCGACTTCGGCGGGCAGTACACGCAGCTGATCGCCCGCCGCATCCGGGAGCTCGGGGTCTACTCCGAGATCCTCTCCTGCACCGAGCCGCTGGAGACGGTCCTGGCCGGCGGCTATCGCGGCCTCGTCCTCTCCGGCGGACCGGCCAGCGTCTACGAGCCCGGCGCGCCGCTGCCGCCGCGGCGCCTGTTCGAGGCCGGGTTGCCGCTGCTCGGGATCTGCTACGGCATGCAGGCGATGGCCTACTTGCTGGAGGGCGAGGTCGTGCCGGCCGAGCGGCGCGAGTACGGGGCGGCCGAGGTGACCCTGGAGGGGCGGAGCCCCCTCTTCGAGGGGGTGTCGCCCGACCGGGAGGGTCGGCTCGCCGTCTGGATGAGCCACGGCGACACCGTGCTCCGGCCTCCACGGGGCTTCCGGCGCCTGGGCACGACACCCAGCTGCCCGGTGGCCGCCATGGGCGACGACGAGCGGCGCCTCTACGCCGTCCAGTTCCACCCCGAAGTCTCCCACACCCCGCAGGGCACGAGGATCCTCGAGAACTTCGTGCGGATCTGCGGGGCTCGGCCTACCTGGTCCATGGCCTCGTTCGTCGAGACCACGGTCGAGGCCATCCGGGCCCGGGTCGGCCGGGAGCGGGTGCTCTGCGCGCTCTCCGGCGGGGTGGACTCGGCCGTCGTCGCCGTGCTCGTCCACCGGGCGGTGGGCGACCAGCTCACTTGTGTCTTCGTCGACAACGGCCTGCTGCGCAAGGGCGAGGCCGCCGCCGTCATCCACACCTTCCGCGACGCGTTCCGGATCGACCTGGTGCACGTCGACGCCGCCAAGCGGTTCCTCGACCGCCTGCGCAGCGTGACCGATCCGGAGGAGAAGCGCCGGCGGATCGGCGCCGAGTTCATCGCCGTCTTCGAGGAGGAGGCGCGCCGCCTGGGCGACATCCCGTGGCTGGCCCAAGGCACGCTCTACCCCGACGTGATCGAATCGGTCTCCTTCCGCGGCCCGTCGGCGACCATCAAGACCCACCACAACGTGGGCGGGCTGCCCACGCGCATGGCCTTCCGGCTGCTGGAGCCGCTGCGGGAGCTCTTCAAGGACGAGGTGCGGCGGGTCGGGGAGCTCTTGGGCCTACCGGCCGAGATCGTCTGGCGACAGCCGTTCCCGGGCCCGGGCCTGGCCATACGGGTGCTGGGGGAGGTCACCGAGGAGCGGCTGGAAACCCTCCGCGAGGCCGACGCCGTGGTGCAGGAGGAGATGCGGGCCGCCGGCCTCGAGCGCGAGCTCTGGCAGGCCTTCGCCGTCCTCCTCCCGGTCCAGACCGTCGGCGTGATGGGCGACTTCCGGACCTACGCCGACGTCGTCGCGCTGCGGGCGGTCACGAGCCAGGACGCCATGACCGCCGACTGGGCCCGGTTGCCCTACGACCTGCTGGCCCGCATCAGCCGGCGGATCATCAACGAGGTCAAGGGGGTGAACCGCGTCGTCTTCGACATCTCCTCGAAGCCCCCCGCCACCATCGAGTGGGAATGACGCGGGCCGAGTTCGTTCACCTGCACGTCCACTCCGAGTATTCGCTCCTGGACGGGGCGGCCCGGCTCGACCGCCTGGTCCAGAAGGCCCGGGAGCTCCGGTTCCCGGCCCTGGCGCTGACCGACCACGGCAACCTCTTCGGGGCGGTCGACTTCTACCTGGCGGCCGAGAAGGCGGGGATCAAGCCCATCCTGGGCGCCGAGCTCTACGTGGCGCCGCGCAGCCGCACCGAGCGCGGCAGCGAGGAGGGATCGTACGAGGGCGCCAACCACCTGACGGTGCTGGTGCGGAACCTCACCGGCTACCGCAACCTGATCAAGCTGGTCTCCCGCGCCTACCTGGAGGGCTTCTACTACAAGCCCCGGGTCGACAAGGAGCTGCTGGCCCGGCACGCCGACGGCCTGCTGGTGCTGTCCGGGTGCCTGAACTCCGAGGTCTCGCGCCTGATCACGGCCGGGGAGACGCGGCGGGCCCGCGAGGTCGCCGGCTGGTACCAGGAGGTCTTCGGCCGCGACCATTACTTCATGGAGGTCCAGGCCCACGGCCTGCCCGAACAGGCCGCCGTGACCGCCGCCACGTTGGAGATCGCCCGGGCCATCGGGGCTCCGGTGGTGGGGACCAACGACTCCCACTACCTGGAGGCCGGTCACGCCCGGGCCCACGAGGCGCTGCTCTGCATCCAGACCGGCACCACGCTGCTCGACCCCAAGCGCTGGCGGTTCTCGACCGACGAGTTCTACCTGAAGTCGGCCGAGGAGATGGCCCGCGTCTTCGCCGAGCTGCCGGAGGCCTGCCGCAACACGCTGGCCGTCGCCGAGCGGTGCAACCTCACCCTGGAGTTCGGGCGCTTCCACCTGCCGCGCTACGTGGTCCCCGAGGGCCACACGCTGGAGAGCTACCTGGAGCACCTGGCCCGCGAGGGGCTGCGGCGCCGCTACGGGCCCCACCCCGGGGAGACCGTCGAGCAGCGGCTGCAGCACGAGCTGGCGATCATCGAGAAGATGGGGTTCGCCGGCTACTTCCTGGTCGTCTGGGACTTCATCCACTTCGCCCGCCAGCGCGGCATCGCGGTCGGGCCCGGCCGCGGCTCGGCCGCCGGCTCCCTGGTCGCCTACTGCCTCGGGATCACGAACATCGATCCCCTGCGCTACGGCCTGCTCTTCGAGCGCTTCCTGAACCCCGAGCGGATCTCGATGCCCGACATGGACATCGACTTCGCCGACGACCGCCGGGACGAGGTGATCCGCTACGTGGCCGACAAGTACGGCCACGACCGGGTGGCCCACATCATCACGTTCGGCACCCTGGGGGCCAAGGCCGCCATCCGCGACGTGGGTCGGGTGCTGGGCATGACCTACACCGAGGTGGACCGCATCGCCAAGCTGGTGCCGGCCTTCCCGCTCAACATCACGCTGGACGAGGCCTACCAGAAGTCGCCGCCGCTGGCCGAGCTGGTCCGCACCCAGGACCGAGTCCGGGAGCTCTGGGAGATCGCCCGCACGCTGGAGGGCTGCACCCGGCACGCCTCGGTGCACGCCTCGGCCGTCGTCATCTCCGACGAGCCGCTCGACGAGCACATCCCGCTCTACAAGGACCCCAAGCGGCCGGAGCTGATCACCGGCTACGCCATGGGGCCGATCGAGAAGCTCGGCCTGCTCAAGATGGACTTCCTGGGTCTGCGCACGCTGACCGTGCTGGCCAACACGGTGGCCCTGATCCGCCGGTCGCGGGGCGTCGAGATAGACCTCGACGCCATCCCGCTCGACGATCCCGCCACCTACCGGCTGCTCGGCGAGGCCCGGACCTTCGGCGTGTTCCAGCTGGAGTCGGCCGGCATGCGGGACGCCCTGCGCGGCCTCAAGCCCGAGCGGCTGGAGGACGTCATCGCCATCGTCTCGCTCTACCGGCCGGGCCCGATGGACCTGATCCCCGACTTCATCAACCGCCGCCACGGTCGGGCCCGGATCACCTACGAGCATCCGGCGATGGAGACGTACACGCGGGAGACGTACGGGATCATGGTCTACCAGGAGCAGATCATGCAGATCGCCTCCGAGATGGCCGGCTTCACCATGGGGGAGGCTGACACGCTCCGGCGGGCCATGGGCAAGAAGGACCGCGAGCTGATGGCGCGCCAGCGCGACAAGTTCATCGCCGGCTGCGTGGAGCGGGGCACCAAGCCGGCCCAGGCCGAGCGGGTCTGGGAGCTGATGGAGAAGTTCGCCGGCTACGGGTTCAACAAGAGTCACGCCGCCGCCTACGCGCTCATCGCCTACCAGACGGCCTACTTCAAGGCCAACTACCCGGTGGAGTTCATGGCCGCCCTGCTCACCTCCGAGATGGGCGACACCGACAAGATCGTCAAGTACATCGACGAGTGCCGGGCCATGGGCATCCCGGTCCTGCCGCCCGACGTCAACGCCTCCGGCGTGCAGTTCACCGTGGACGGCGACCGCATCCGCTTCGGGCTGGCGGCCATCAAGAACGTGGGCGAGGCGGCCATGGAATCCATCCTGGCCACCCGGGGACAGGACGGACCGTTCCGGAGCCTGGAGGACTTCTGCGCCCGGGTGGATCTCCGGCTGGTCAACCGCCGGGTGCTGGAGTCGCTGGTCAAGGCCGGAGCCTTCGACTCCTTCGGGCTGCCGCGCGCCCAGCTGATGGCCGGCCTGGACGCCGCCCTGGAGGCCGGCCAGCGCCAGCAGCGCGAGCGGGCGGAGGGCCAGGCCTCGTTCTTCGACCTGCTGCCGTCGGCGCCGGCGCCGGCGCGGGCGGAGCCCGTCCCGGTGACCCCGGAGTGGGACGACGACCAGCGGCTGGCCTTCGAGAAGGAGGTGCTCGGGTTCTACATCTCCGGCCACCCGCTGGCCCGCTACCGCGGGGTGGTGGAGTCGATGGGCCTCACGCCCACCAGCGAGCTGGCCTCCTGCCGGCCCGGGGCGCGGGTGTTGCTGTTCGGTCAGGTAGCGGCGCTCAAGGAGACGGCCACCAAGAGCGGCAACCGGATGGCCTTCGTCACCCTGGAGGACATGGACGGCAGCGTGGAGGTGACGGTGTTCCCGGAGCCGTACCGCGCCGCCGCCGAGGCGCTGCATGGGCGGGAGCCGCTCCTGGTGCGGGGCCGCGTGGACGAGACGGACAAGGGCCGCGTCGTCCTGG
>DATLZL010000408.1:0-2424 GCA_035574035.1 Binatia bacterium
CGCCGGCCGCGGCCTGGTACTCGGCCGCCAGCCGGCGCAGCTGCGCGTGCTCGCGGGCCGCCGCTGAGACCGCCACGGCGTCACCGGCCCGTCGCGCGGCGGCGGCTGGGCCCGACGCCTCGGCTTGGTGCGCAACCGGCACAGGCGAGGGGCCGACCCGGTTGGGCTGCATGTCCGGTCCGATCGTGTCCACGCTCACCGGTTCCCTCCCGATGGCACCTGTCCCCCATCGGATGTCGGCGAGGGGCCCGCGCCGCCGTCTCGGCTCAGGGCCGCCCCGATGAGATGAGCCAGGCCGACGCCGCCGCCGGCGGCCACGGCGCGGGCGATGTGGACGTCGAGCAGCTCCCGCCAGAGCGTCATCGCCTGGCTCGGCGGCTCGGTCTCCTCGACGGTGCGTCGGAGACCGGCCACGAGCTGCTGGATCAGCAGCGCCTCGAACTCGCGCGCCACCGCCAGCGTCTCCTCCCGCCGGCCGGGCCGCCCCGCCGGTGAGTCCCACGGCGGCAGGGCGAGTGGGCCGACCGGGGTTGGCATCAGAGCACCTCCAGCTCGGCGTCGAGCGCACCGGCCCGCTGGATGGCCTGCAGGATGGCGATCAGGTCCCGCGGGGTGGCGCCGAGTGCGTTGAGCGCGGCCACCACGTCCCCGATCGAGGCGCCGTCCGGGACCAGGTGGACCTGGCCGCCCTGCTCCTGGGCCTGCACCTGGAACTCCGGGACCACCACCGTCGTCGAGCTGCGAGGCGCCAGCGGCGGGGGCTGTGACACCTGCACCCGTGCTTCGACCCGCACCGCGAGGTTGCCGTGGGCCACGGCCACCGGCCCGATGCGGACGTTTTGCCCGAGCACCACCGTCCCGGTGCGCTCGTTGATGACGACCTTGGCCGGCGCGTCGGGCGTCACGCGCAGGGCCTCGAGCTCGGCGATGAACGCGGCGGAGGTCGCCGAGCCAAGCGGGATCGCCACGTCGACCGTGCCGGCGTCGCGCGCGACGGCGATGGGGGCTTGCCAGCGCGTGTTGATGGCGCGGGCCACAGCCACCGCCGTCGCGTAGTCCGGCGCCAGCAGCGCCAACGACAACCGCTCCAGCGACAGCGCGGTCCCCACGGCCCGTTCGACCGTCGCCCCGCCCGGGATCCGTCCGGCCGTGGGGTGGTTTTTCTGCACGCTGCTGCCCCCGGCCTGGGCGGCGAAGCCGCCGCCGAGCGACACCGGGCCCGAGGCCACGGCGTAGGTCTGGCCGTCCCCGGCCCGAAGCGGCGTGGGTAGCAGCGTCCCGCCCTGCAGGCTCCGGGCGTCGCCGATCGACGAGACCACGACGTCGATCCGGCTGCCGGCGGTGGCGAAAGGAGGCAGCTTGGCGGTCACCACGACGGCGGCGACGTTCTTGGGGTCGAGCGCACCCCGGTCCAGCGCGTCGGCCGGCAGCGTGATCCCCTCGCGGGCGAGCAGGTTGCGCAGGGCCTGCATGGTGAACCGGGCGCTCTGACGGCGGTCACCGGTGCCGTCCAGCCCGACGACGAGCCCGTACCCCCAGAGATCGTTGTCCCGGACCCCGACCACGCGGGCGATGTCCTTGATCCGAGCTTCCGCCGCGCCGACCGACGAGGCCGGCAGCGGCAGGATCAGGGCCAGGGTCAGGACCAGGATGGCGCGTGCGGTCATGCTCAGAGCCCGAGCCAGTCGAACAGCCGCTGGAAGATCCCGGGACGCTGCCGCCTGGTGAGGCTGCCGCGACCCTCTAGGCGCACGTCGGCCTCGGCGACGCGGGAGGAGAGCACGGTGTTGTCGTCCCCGACGTCCTCCGGCCGGACCAGCCCGCTCACGACGAGGGTTTGGGCCTCGTCGGCTACCGTGACCATGCGGCGACCCTCCACCAGGAGCAGGCCGTTGTCGAGCACGCGCACCACCCGGACGGTGAGCATGGCGCGCGTGACCTCGGTCCGGTCCTGACTGCCGGTCCCCTGGAAGGTCGATTGGCTGGCGCCGCTCGCCCCGAGCCGCGCCAGGTCATCGAGCAACCCGGCCAGCCAGTCGGGCTTGGCGAGCGTCGGCGGGGTGAGGCGGCTCTGGAAGTCGCCTTTGCGGCTGAGCGAGGTGTCGAGCGAGCGGCTGGCGCTCGAGCGCTCGTCGACGACGATCGTCAGCACGTCGCCGGCGCGGCGGGCCTTGAGGTCGCCCAGCAGCCCGCCGGGACCGGTCGGGGCCCAGAGCGACGGAGTCGCGTCAGCGGCCGGCGCCGCCGGGGCCAGGGCCAGGACGGCCCAGGCCAGCCCGAGGCTAGTACGCCACACGGACCGAGCCATCCTCGTCGACCACCCCCTGGATGACCTTGCGCGAGACGCTGTTGCGTACCCGGACGGTGTCGCCGGGCCCGCCGTCGTCTTCGGCGATCCCGAACGCGGTGACGGCGAAGCCGGGG
>DATLZL010000409.1:0-3192 GCA_035574035.1 Binatia bacterium
CGCCGTCAGCGTGGACCGCGCGGAGCCATCGCACACCAGCACGACGCGCCCGGCCCGCACCGCGACATAGTCGTCCGTGGCCTGCACCACCTGGCCGCCGGGCGCCCAGACGGCGCCGGGGACGTGGCCGGCCGCGTACTCCTCCGCCGTCCGCACGTCCAGGATCAGGAGGTTCTCCTGGCGGCGGCGCTCCCGGAGTCGCCCCAGCTCCTCGGCGGTCACCGACCGGACGCCGTCCCGGACGGCCACGCGCCGGGCCGCCTCGGCCGCCAGGGCGCGGCTTCGGGCCGACGGCTCCGGCGCCCACCGGTCGGCGCCGCGCTCGAGCGGCAGGCCGGCCAGCGCCCAGCCCATCGTGCCGTTGTCCAGGGCGACGATCGGGTTGGGCAGTTCCAGGTGCCGGAGGGACTCGACACCCACGAACGAGCGGGTGCGGCCGCCGCAGTGCACGACGATGCTCGTCTCCGGCCGCGACACCAGGTCGGGGATGCGCCAGACCAACTCGCCTCCCGGCACGTTGATGGCGCCGGGCACCGTGCCCCGCGCGTACTCCTCCGGGGTGCGGGCGTCCACGACGACCAGGTCGTCGCCGGCGGCCAGGCGGGCGGCGAGCTCCCGCGGCCCGATCCGCGGCGTCGCTCGCGCGCGGAGGACCTGCTCGCCGAACACCTTGCTGGGGACGTTCAGGCCCTGCACGAGCGGGCGGCCGGCCGCCCGCCAGCCGGCCAGTCCACCGCCGAGGACGCGCACGTCGCGGTAGCCCATGGCCGCCACCGTGCGCGAGGCGCGCGCGGCCAGCCGGCCGTCGTCGTCCACCAGCACGATCGGTGTGGCCGCCGCCGTGACCAGCACGGGCAGGCGGAACTCGAGCAGCCGGCGCGGCAGCGACGTGCTCCAGAAGATGTGGCCGCGCTCGTACGCGCCGCGCTCCCGCACGTCGAGGACGGCGTGCGGGGTGGATCCGGCCATGAGCCGGGCCAGCGCCTCGGGATCGATCTCCACCGGGCCGGTCAGGCGAGCAGGCGCTCGGCCGCCTCCATGATGGTCTCGCCGAGCGTGGGGTGGGTGTGGATCGTCAGCGCCAGGTCCTCGACCGTCAGCGCGGCCTCCACCGCCAGGGCGCCCTCGGCGATGAGCTCCCCCGCCCCGGGGCCCACCACGCCCACGCCCAGGATGCGGCCGGAGGCGGGGTCGGCGATCAGCTTGGTCAGCCCGTCGGCGCGGCCGAGGGTGGCCGCGCGTCCCGACGCGGCCCACTGGAACTTCGCCACCCTCACCGCCCGCCCGGTCCGCTCGGCCTCGCCCTCGGTGAGGCCGACCCAGGCGACCTCGGGGTCGGTGAAGACGACGGCCGGAACGGCGACGTTGTCGAAGGCCACCGGCCGGCCGGCGATCGCCTCCGCCGCCACCTTGCCTTGCCGCATGGCCCGGTGGGCGAGCATCGGCTCGCCGGTCACGTCGCCGACGGCGTAGATCCGGGGGTCGTCGGTGCGGCCGGTCTGGTCCACGGCGATCAGGCCGCGGGCGTCCACGCGGACCCGCGTCGCCTCCAGCCCCAGACCGGCCGTCTGCGGCCGGCGGCCGACCGCCACCAGCACGCGGTCGAAGGTCAGGGTCTCGTCGCCGACCCGCGCCTCGACCCCGCCGGCCGTCTCGCGCAGCGCGGTCACCGTCGTCCCGACCCTCACCGCGGCGAACCGACGCTCCACGTGGCGGGCCAGCGGCTGGACCAGGTCGCGGTCCACGCCGGGCAGCAGGCCCGCCGTCATCTCGACCAGCGTCACCCGGCTGCCGAGCGCGGCGTACACCTGGCCGAGCTCCAGGCCGATGTAGCCGCCGCCGATGACGAGTAGCCGCTCGGGGACGTCGGGGACCTCGAGCGCGGCGGTCGAGTCCATCACGCGCTCGCCGGCCGCGACCCCGGGCAGCGGGGCCGGGACCGATCCGGTGGCGACGATGGCGTGCTTGAAGACGATCTTCTGGGGCTCGTCACCCTCCACGCGGATCCGGCGCGAGTCCTCGAACACCGCCCGGCCGCCCACCACCTCGACCCCCTTGCTGCGGGCCACCGAGGCCAGGCCGCGCGCCAGCTTGCCGACGACGCGCTCGTTCTTCCACTTGCGCAGCGGGTCGAGCGACACCCGGGGCTCGCCGAAGTCCACGCCGAACTCGCGCGCCCGCTCGGCCTCGCCGAGCACCGCGGCGACGTGGAGCAGGGCCTTGGAGGGGATGCAGCCCTCGAAGAGACAGGCGCCGCCCAGCCGCCGGCCGGCGTCCACGACCACCGCCTCCAGCCCCAGCTCGGCGCAGCGGAACGCCGCCGAGTACCCGCCCGGGCCGCCCCCGACCACCACGACGTCCACCTCCCGCACCAGGTCGCCCATGACCATGGCTCAGAGCTCCAGCAGCAGGGTGTCCGGGTGCTCCAGCCGCCGGACGATGTCCCGCGCAAAGCGGGCGCCGTCGGCCCCGTCGGCCACCCGGTGGTCGAAGGTGAGCGTGAGCGGCAGGACCAGGCGCGGCACGATGGCCCCGTCGCGCACGACCGGGACCTCGCGGGCTCGCGCCGCGCCGAGGATCGCCACCTCGGGGTAGTTGATGATCGGGATGGCACCGGTGCCGCCCAGGGCGCCGATGTTGGTCACCGTGAAGGTGCCGCCGCGCAGGTCCTCCAGCGTCGCCCGCCCGGCCCGCACCCGCTCCGCGAGCTCGCCGAGCTCGCGCTGGAGCGCGAGGAGCGGCTTGCGGTCCACGTCGCGGATGACGGGAACGATGAGCCCGCGCTCGGTGGCCACCGCCACCCCCAGGTGGTAGTAGCGCTTGACGATCAGCTCGCCGGTCGTCGTGTCGAGGCTGGCGTTGAAGTGCGGGTGGGCCTGGAGCGCCTGTACGGCGGCCTTCAGCAGGAAGGCGGTGAGGGTGAGCGTCACCCCCCGGGCCCGCGCCGCCTCGAGGTTGCGGGCGATGAGCGCGTCGAGGTCGGTGATGTCGGCCTCGTCGAAGTGCGTGACGTGCGGGATGACACGGGCCGCGAGCGTCATCCGCTCGGCGATGGTGCGGCGCAGGTGCGAGAGCGGCCGCCGCTCGACCGGCCCCCATTGCTCGAAGTTCGGCAACGGCGGCGGCTCGAGGGCCGTCACCAGCGGCCGGCCGGCCGACGGCGCCGTCGGCTCGACCGCGGCCGGCGCGTCG
>DATLZL010000410.1:0-6653 GCA_035574035.1 Binatia bacterium
ATCCCGCCGGCACCGCCGGTGACCACGGCGACACGCCCGGCCGGACGGCCGGCCCCCGGCCCATCAGGCAACGCTCCGCCCTCCGTCGACCTGCACCGTGGCCCCGGTCATCATCGCCGAGTCGGGCGAGGCCAGGAAGACCGCCGCGGCGACCAGGTCCTCGGGCGCCAGCACGCGGCCGAGCGGGATGCGGGCCAGCCGGGCCTTGAGGAACGCCTCGTCCTGCAGGTCGGCGCGGTTCAGGTCGGTCAGCGTCAGCCCCGGGGCCAGCGCGTTGACCCGGATGCCCCAGGGCGCCAGCTCGAGCGCCATGCACCGCGTCAGCATGGCCACGCCGGCCTTGGCCACGCAGTAGGCGGTCATGCGGGGCGCGGGCAGGCTCGCGGCCTCCGAGGACACGTTGACGATCGAGCCCCGTCCGCGCGGGCGCATGGTCCGGGCCACCGCCTGGCCGACCAGGAAGTACCCCTTGAGGTCGACGCTCAGCATCCAGTCCCAGTCCCCCTCCTCCAGGTCCAGGAATGGGACCCGCCGCTGCACGCCGGCGTTGTTGACCAGGACGTCCACTGGCCCGAGCCGGGCGCCGACCTCCGCGACCATGGCCTCCACCTGCCGGCGGTCGGCCGTATCGGCCCGCACCGCCAGCGCCCGGCGCCCGAGCGCGCGGATCTCCTCCGCCGTGCGCTCGGCCGCGTCGGCACGGGCCACGAAGTTCACGGCCACGTCGGCGCCCTCGCGCGCCAGGCCCAGGGCGATGGCCCGCCCGATGCCGCGCGAGCCGCCCGTGACCAGCGCGACCTGTCCCCCGAGCCTCATCGCGCCCTCCACCTTCCGGCCGCCGCGGCCGTCCTCACCGCCGGTGGAGGCCGCCGAGGCCGGCGACGATGTAGCGGTGACACAGCGCGGTGACCACCACCGCCGGCAGCATGGCCATGACCCCGGTGGCGGCCATCCGGCCCCACTCGACGCCCATCTCGGTGATGAAGGTCGAGATGGTCTTCGAGTACATGGGGATGTGGTCGCTGGTGAGGAACAGCGCCAGCAGGAGCTCGTTCCAACCCCAGATCCAGCCCAGGATGCCGGCGGCCACGATGCCGGGCACCGCCAGCGGCACGGAGATCCGCAGGAACGAGCCCCAGCGCGAGCAGCCGTCGACCAGGGCCGCCTCCTCGAGTTCCCGGGCGATCCCCTCGAAGAACCCCTTGAAGATCCAGGAGTAGAAGGTGACGTGGAAGGCGGCCTGGGCGGCCACGATCCCGGGGTAAGTGTCGTGGAACCCGAACCGCTGGGCCAGCAGGAACAGCGGCAGCAGCCAGGAGATGTAGGGGATCGTCCGGACCACGTAGATGGCCAGGAACCACGTGCGGGCCAGCCGCGTGCGGTAGCGGGCCAGCATGAAGCCGCTCGGCAGCGTGACCACCAGCGAGAGCAGGGTCGAGGCGGACGCGATCAGGGCGCTGTTGAGGAAACCCTCGGCCACCCGCACGCCCTTCCAGGCGAGCGCGTCGTGGAAGTTCTCCAGCGAGAAGCGCAAGCCGGCACCGAGGACGGCGAACACGTCGGCCGGCGGCCGCAGCGCGGTCAGGGCCAGGTAGAGCACCGGGAACAGGAACAGCAGCGTCACCAGGTAGGCGCCGCCGGCCATCAGCCGCGCCCGCCAGCGCCCCCGACGGCCCGCCGTCCTCATGAGGGCTGCCGGCCCCACACGACGCGGGCGAAGGTGCCGTAGACCAGGACACCCACCGCGACGATCAGGAGCGCCCCCACCATGGCCGCCGCCGCCCCTTCGCTCCAGTTCACGGTCAGGTACCCGATCCGGTAGACGAAAGTCCCGAACGTCTCGGTGGCGTTGCCGGGACCACCCCCGGTCATGGTCCACACGACGTCGAACACCCGGAAGGCGTCGAAGGCCCGGATCAGGACCACCACCGACAGCACCGGGTAGAGCAGCGGCAGCGTGATCCGGCGGAAGGTACTCCAGGCCCCGGCCCCGTCGATGCGGGCCGCCTCGAACGGCTCGACCGGCAGGCTCTGCAGGCCGGCGTAGATGATGAGCACGAACCACGGCGTCCACGTCCAGACGTCGGCCAGCACGACGACGGCGAACGCCGTCCACGGCCGGTTGAACCACAGCACGCCGGACAGGCCGAGCGCGCCGAGGAGCTGGTTGACCAGCCCGAACTCGGCGTTGAACATCCAGTAGAACATCAGCCCCGCCACCACCGGCGCCACCAGCAGCGGTAGTACGAGCAGCGTGCGGACCAGCCCCTGACCGGGGAACCGGCGGTTGATCAGCAGCGCGATGGCCAGGCCGAGCACGAGCTCGGCCGACACCGCCAGCCCGAGAAACAGGAACGTGTTGGGCAGCGCGTGGCGGTAGAAGAGGGGGTTGCCGAGCACGCGCAGGTAGTTCTGCAGGCCGGCGAAGCCGCCCTGGGGGTTCCAGATGGTGAACGACGAGAAGCTGATGGCGATGCCGTGCAGGATCGGCAGCACCTGGAACAGGAGCATGACCAGCGCCGGCAGCGCGATCAGCTGGACCTGGAAGGGCCCGTCCCGGTCCAGCCAGGCCCTCACCCGTCCGCGGGACGCCCCGGCGACCGCCCGGGCGGCGGCCGCCGGGACGCCTCCTCCGGCCAGGCCCGGCACGTCCGCCCGAGGGCTCAAGACCGGGCCGGCACCGGGGCCCGGAGCTTGAAGTCGCGGGCCAGGCCCGCCATCACCTCCGGGATCTTCTCCCGCGGGCCGGTGAGCGCCTGGGTGAAGGCCTTCGAGGCCAGCGAGTGGATCTCCGGCCACAGCGGCCAGTAGTACGCGGAGTGGATGAGCTGCGGCGAGCCGACCGTCAGCTCGTGCAGGCGGCGGTACTCGGGGTCCGTCCGCACGAGCTCCTTCTGGACCTCGACGTGGGTCGGGATGCCGCCGACCTTGGTCCACACCTCGCGCTGCGCGTCCCGGTTGCTGGCCAGCCAGTTCAGGACCTGCTTGGCCTTGCGCTTGGCCTCCGTCGGGTTGTTCTTCGGCACGGACCACGACCACGGGTCGGCCCAGGCCATGCGCCCCTTGGTGTTGTGCGGCCCGATCGGGAACCCGGTGAACCCCACGCGGTCGGCCACCCGGGACTTCTCCTTGTTGCGGTACGTCTGCAGCAGCGTGCTGTCCTGGAAGGCGAAGGCCACGTCCCCGTTCATGAACATCGCGTCGGTGTCGGTGCGCGAGGCGCCGGCGGCGATGGAGGGCGGGGCGATCTTGTGGACGTGGATGGCGTCCCACCACCACTCCACGGTCTGGATGAACTCCTTCTGGGTCACGCCCGGCGTCCAGCCGCCCTTCTCGAGCTGTTCCCAGGAGCGGGCGCCGAAGGGCAGGAACAGGTCGGCGTTGTTCGACCAGATCGACCAGAGCAGCGTGAACCAGAGGTGGGGGAAGCCCGAGCCGCCCATGATGCCCCACTTGACGCCCTTGGCCTGGGCCCGCTTGGACGCCTCCACCAGCTCGTCGAACGTGCGCGGCAGTTCCTTGTCCGCCACCAGGTCGGTCCGGTAGAACATGACGCCCGCCGTCAGCACGGCCAGGGCGGCGGTCGGCTTGCCGTTCCAGCGCATCATCCACGCCCGGTCCTCGGCCCAGGTCTGCTTGACGTCGTCCAGCGGCTCCAGGAACGGCCCGAACAGCTGGCCCCAGTCGTCGTTGTTCCAGATGATCTGGTACCGGTTCCGCGGCCCCAGGAACTGGGCGGTCATCGCCTGCACGTAGTCCACGTAGGCGATGGCCGGCGCCTCCAGGTCCACCCCGAGCTGGGCGGCGCCCTTGCGCATCCACTCGATCTGGTTGTTCAGGATGGGGTGCGGCATGTAGGCGACGGTCAGCGACTGGACCTGCGCGCCGGCGCGGCCGGCGCCGGCGGCCAGCGCCCCGGCCAGCCCGCTGCCGAGGGCGGCGATGAAGGTCCGACGGTCGAGGCCCGCGCGCGTCGACTTCCTCCCGCTCATGGTGCCCTCCGTTCCCGTTGCAGGTGCACTGCTCCGGCGCTCCCGCGCCTCAGATGACCCCGGCCTGCCGCAGGCGAGCGACGGCCTCCGACGTGTAGCCGTGCTCGCGCAGGATCTCCTCGCTGTGCTCACCGGGCGCCGGCGGCGGCCGCCGCACCGTGGCCCGGCCCGTGGACAGCTCGACCGGGAACCGCAGCAGCCGCACCGGCCCGGCCACCGGGTGGACGAATTCCTCGACCGCCTCCGCCGCCGCCACCGCCGGGTCGGCCAGGGCCTCGGGCAGCGTCCGCACCGGCGCCGCCCAGATCCCCCGCGGCAGCAGCCGCTCCAGCCACTCGGCGGTGGTCCGCTGGCGCAGGACCGGTTCCAGCAGGAGCGCCACCGCCTCCCGCGCCTCGTAGGCCCAGCGCTCCCGGGCGTACGGCTCGAGCTCCGGTAGCTCGAGCGCGTCGCGGAGGTCGGCCAGCGGCGTCAATGACAGCGCCAGCCAGCCGTCCTGTGTCGCGTACACGCCGTAGGGCGGCGGGTGAAACATGGAGGCCAGCGGCGTGGCCGTCTTCTCCAGCCGGGCCCCGTTGAGCACGTAGGCGGCGATCTCGAGCTGCAGGTCGAGCGCGGCGCGCAGCATGCTGACCTCGACGTGCAGGCCGCGGCCGGTTCGTGCGCGCTCGAGCAGGGCCGCCAGCACGCCCAGCGCCAGCAGCGCCGCCCCGTGCTGGTCCACCACCGCGGTGCCGACCGGGGTCGGCGGCTGGTCCCGGCGACCCGAGATCGAGGCCAGGCCGCTGACCGCCTGCATCAGCAGGTCCTGACCGGGCCGGTCGCGCCGGGGGTGGGACTCGCCGTAGGCGGACGCCGACACGTAGATCAGCCGGGGGTTGATGGCCCGCACCTCCTCCCAGCCCAGCCCCAGCCGGGCCATCACGCCGGGCCGGAAGTTCTGCACCAGCACGTCGGCCCGCTCCACGAGCCGGCGGGCGACGGCCCGGCCCTCGGGGTGCTTGAGGTCCAGGGCCAGGCTGCGCTGGTTGCGGTGAGCGGCCAGGTAGAAGACGCTCACCCCGTTCAGGTAGAGGTTGGCGCCCGACCAGTTGCGCTCCCACAGCCGCCCGGCCGGCGGCTCGACCTTGATCACGTCGGCGCCGAGGTCGGCCAGGAACTGCACCCCCGAGGGGCCGAGCAGGAACTGGGTGAACGAGAGCACCCGGACCCCGGCCAGGACGGCCAGCGGCGGCCGGTCGGTCATTCCACGACCTTGAGGATGTGGGTGGCGGCCGCCACCACCTCGCCGCGCTCGTTGGTGCAGGTCACGGTGGCGAACGTCTTCAGCGCCTGCTCGTCCCGGGCCACGATCTCGTAGGTGACCTCCAGGGTGTCGCCGATGTAGATCGGGCGGGGAAACCGGATCCGGTCGTACCCGTAGGAGACGACGGCCGCCGGCGGCAAGTCGCCGATGATCTTGGTCGAGCACGCCGACATGAACCCCACCGCCAGCACCCCGTGAGCGATGCGCCGGCCATAGCGGGTCGTGCGCATGAAGGCCTCGTCGCAGTGGTTCGGTCCGAGATCACCGGTGATCCCCGCGAAGAGGTAGACGTCGGACTCGCCGACGGTCTTGCGGAAGGTGACCTTCTTGCCCACCTGGAGCGCGTCGAATGCCTGCCGGGCTGCCGGTCCCATGGTCCTCCCTCTCCGCCCGCGGCTTCAGGCCGGCCCGCGGAGCAGCTCGCGGGCGATGACGATACGCTGGATCTGGCTCGTCCCCTCCCAGATCGGGTAGAGCCGGGCGTCGCGATAGAGGCGCTCGATGGCCGACTCCGAGGAGTACCCGGCCGCGCCGTGGATCTGCAGGGCGTCGTGCGCCACCCGCACCGCCGTCTCGGAGGCCACCAGCTTGGCTTCGGCCGCCTCGCGGACGGGCATGCGGCCCTGGTCGACGAGCCAGGCCGCCCGGCGCACGAGCCAGCGGGCAGCCTCGATGGCGGCCGACATGTCGGCCAGCATGAACTGGATGGCCTGGAAGGCGGCGATGGGCTGGCCGAACGCGGTCCGCTGCCGGCTGTAGCCGAGCGCTTCCTCCATGGCCGCCTGGGCCAGGCCCACCGCCTGGGCGCCGATACCGACCCGTCCCCGGTTGAGCGAGCGCATCGCCTGCTTGAACCCCTCCCCCGGCGGGGCCAGCAGCGCCTCGGGGCCGACGCGGCAGTCCTCGAAGACGAGCTCGCCGGTGGCCAGGCCGCGCAGGCCCATCACCGGGTCCGGCGCCCCGTACCGGAACCCGGGCGTGGCGGCGTCGACCAGGAACAGCGCGATCGCCTCGTGGCGCCGGGTCCGGTCGGTGGTCGCCACCACGATGGCCAGGTCCGCCACCAGGGCCATGGTGATGAACCGCTTGGTGCCGTTGAGCACCCAGCCGTCGCCGGCCGGCCGCGCCAGCGTCTGGACGCCGGCCACGTCCGAGCCGGCGCCCGGCTCGGTCTGGGCGATGACCGGGATCTTCTCGCCCCGGGCGATGGCCGGCAGGTAGCGGGCCCGGAGCTCGGGCGCGGCGTTGGCCAGGATCACGTCGCTCATGAGCTTGGCGACCAGCTGGGCGTCGGCGACGGCCGGGCAGGCCCGCGCCAGCTCCTCCTGGACGATCGCCCACGACACCGTGTCGGC